>JABFSV010000028.1 GCA_013140405.1 Methyloglobulus sp.
TTTTTTCGGCACTGGGATTGTCATATGAGCATTGTAATTCAAATGGAATAAGGCGAAAGAATGAATGCTTTATTATATCGCCTTCGCTAATTGATCAAAAACATGTCATCTGGCAATTTAGACCATATAATCTGAAGCTGATGTCCGCTTGAAAATATCAGCAGGCATCTCTTGTAATGTACTCACAAACGGCGCACAATTGCAGACTATAAATCACTAAGGAGTTTCCCATGGAAAATGCTACTGCAAAAGAAACCCGCCTTAATATCCGCTGCGATGCCCGTGCACGGGAACTGCTCGACAAAGCCGCCACTTACGCACATGTCAGCATTTCTGAGTTTGTCCTGTCCCATGCGTTAGCTTCTGCAGAGAAGGTTGTGCAAGCTAATGAAAACATAACATTACAACCGGAGGATTTCCATGCCTTTCTGGCAGCGCTTGATGCACCGGTGCAATCCAACCCAGCATTGGAAAAGGCCTTCAACCGCCATTCGGAGCAGGTTTCTCGGTGACGCTTTATGGTATCCGGCCATTCGACAAGACGGTTGACAAGACCCTCTTTAGTTGTGGGCAGCCACTGCTCGATGTGTACATACGCCAATACGCCTCACAAGATATCAAACGAAATGTGGCCAGGGTGTTTATGGCCACGCCGACGCATGAGGCCCGTCAATTGGCAGGATACTTTACCTTGAGTGCCGGTAGCGTGAGTTGTGCTGATTTACCGGAGTCATTAGCTAAAACATTGCCGCGATATCCTGTCCCGGTAGCAATTATAGGTAGACTCGCCGTTGATATTCACTTTCAAGGGAAAGGGTTGGGATCGATTCTTTTGGCGGATGCCTGCCAAAGAATAGCAAGCGCCAGTGCAACGTTGGCAATGGTCGGGATTATTGTGGATGCCAAAGACAACGCGGCTGACTTTTATCAGCATTTTGGCTTCAAACCCTTACCTGGTCAACCCAGCAGGTTGCTGCTGCCAGCAACAGCGTTTTGTGTCTAGCGTATTATCGCTTATCGGCCTGCAACGCAATGGATTTGACTGCCCCTGACCGCGCGAGCTGTTCGCATAATCCCCTGTTTTCTTCTTGTAGCTCCCTGATTTCGATGTTTTTTTCGTTTAGCTGTAATTCATAGATGCAGATTTGGCTGGCAACTTTCGCATGTTCGGCCTTCCAGAAATCAGCACGCCCAGTTACCGCCTTGCGTACTTCTGGCTTGCGTTTGATGGGGTGGCCCGCAAGCCAACTCTCCACCTCAAGCTTGGTCGTATCTTTGTGCGAGGGGCTGTGCAGCGTAATCTTTGCGATGCCGGCGCGGCGGCATACTTCAGACTGGGTTAGGCGGCCCGTATTTTCTGGATAGATGCCGCCATTCAATTTTATTTCATCTTCCATGGAGGCTATCGCCGACCGCACCTTCTGGATGATGTTTTCGGTGCGTTGCTTTGCATGTAAGGATCCGGCTTCGCGAAGGGCATCATTGGTTTTTTTTGTATCAGATTGTAAGGGCATTTTGGCTTGTTCCGTGCTGTTTTTGGAGTATTGGCATGACAACAGGATGTTCCTGCCACTTTACGAACAAATCGTCGAATCGTTTGATATGGGTAAGCAACTGCCCCTCCCAAATCTCGGCGAGAATGAAGTCATCTTTCGCCAGTGCCTGCTGTATTTTACGGACTATGTCGCCGATTGTTTCATCCACTTGTTTGCGGTTTTCGGATTCTTCAAGCCGATAGACGCACTCGGTGCTGCATCGGGCAGGGTTAGGCCTGCTCCTGTTGTTTGCACACGGCCCCGTTTGGTCAAGTAACTTGGTGCAGACCACCCCTGGGCGAACCAATTGCCAATGCCTGCCTTGTCCGGTGAGCATTTCTGCCAGATCATGCTCATCTTCCGCACCGAAATCACCCGCATGCCTAAACTTAAACGCTTGCACCGTTTGGCGGAGCGGGACAGCGGCATGTCCACCATTTGAATCAGCGTTACTAATCGCTTTTTCGGCCACCATTATCACAATCTGCCGACGTATCTCCTGGGCTTCAACGCGAATTTGCGGATCGGCCAATATATAGTTCATCGTCATTTCAATTGATTCATGGCCAAATATATCCATCAGGATTTTGGGTGCATGCGCCAATGAAAGCGCAACGATCCGCGCAATGGTCTTGCGAAACCGATGGTTCGTAAGCGGTTGGCCATCAAGCAAATGGGTAAGCCCAATGGCATCAATAAACCAACGGCATTCCTCGTTGTAAGTCGCTGTCAGGGGCATGCCGACAGAAGCACTGCCAACAACCCGCCAAAGTGGCACATGGCTTACCGGCAGAGTGTCCGCCCTGTTTGTCTTCTCTGCTGTGTAGCGTGAGATAATGCCGGACAACCGAATTTGATTGTGCAACGCTTGGACTGCAATCTTTGGCATTGGCCAATCGCGGCGCTTCCCTTCAATTAAATCGACAATTTTATAGGTTTTGCCGTTAGCAAGACTAATTCCGTCCTTTGATTCGATCAGGCAATTGGTTTGGAACGATAGGATTTCACTGGCCCTTGCACCTGCGCTAAGCGCGATAATGAAATAGTGCGCCATTTGTCCAATTGCCAGCAATGTCACCAAGTCGTTGGTGGTTCTTGGTGGCCATTTCAGTGATTTGCCACTGTGCTTCCCAATGCAATTCAATTGAAACGGGATTCGGTCTATTGCATTTCCGCCCAGCACTTGCCAAGCGTAACCTTCCAGATATTTTTTGACTCTTTTATACCGGGTTGACCTGACGCTTTTGCGGTCCCTTGTTGTCCCGCCAATCTCAATCACCGTTTCAAAAATATCCATGACTGGCTGGATAAGGTGTGTTGTAATCCAAAATGCCCGCTGTCCCGCTTGATGTACAAAGGTATCGGGCAATGGCTTAAAAGGGTCAGGTGCGGCTCTTTCTGGCTTCTTTTTCCGTACCCTTGTATTTGATTCTTCAGCGATGCCGTGAATTTTTGGCCGTTTGATCCTGTCCCACCAAAGGCCGCGATCGGCATAGTTTTCAAACCTGTTTGCCTCACGGACATAGCTGGCATGCGTAAGATCATCAATGCGCAGCCGGCTTAATAACCCGCAATCTTGCTCGGCGGGCATGGTTAGTGCTTGCTTAATTAGGGGTAACCAGATGGAGCTAAGGTTGCTGGCAACGGATGTCACGTCCAATAGTTTTGGTGCGTGTCTACCGGCCTTGCTTGGTGAACACAAGCATAGCAGCAACATACGGACGGCGGTGGCGATGGCCAAATCAAGTTCCTGCTGGGAAACGGCATATTTTTCCAGGCGGACACGAAGACCAATATTGGCCAACCTGCCTTGGCTAGGCCTTGGAAACCAGGCAACTGGAAGCCTAAGTTCTCCCCATTTATCACCCAGCCCCAAATGCCCCGATAATTCACACAACTCTTGTTTCTGCATGTGCTGTATGGCCTCAGCCTTTAGGGCTATGCGAAGTTCCCTTGCACTGCTCGGTCTTGTAACGTTATGGTTGATGGCGCTAGGCATACGAGCCTTCCATTGTCACTGGGCGATGGCGTCCCTCTGCAATAGCCGTTTCCCATTCGCCAATTGAATGGGCGACTATTGCTTCGTCATAGGTTCTGAGTGCAGCCCCAGTGTTTTCAAGCTCCTCTTGAAAATCGGATTCTATCCAGCTAATTGCGGGCATTTCAGCACGCAAGTAACGCAACTCCGCAATACGTTTGGCTAAATGGATATAACTGTCCTTAAACAGGATTGCGTTTTCTGGACAGAGTGTGCATCTCTGTATTCTGCACAAGCTGCCCTTTTTATGGTTCGGGGAAATATGTTTTGGCGGGTTCGCGATGTCTGCACACCCCATCCCGACATAGGTACGGTCTTTTCCCTCTCGCCATCTTTGGATTTGATCATCGGATACGCCGGCCACTTTTGCTGCAATCACCGTAGGCAAAGCACCGCGCATATCGAGTACCGGCACTTCAGTGATGGTTGTCCACAATTGTTCGCCAACCCGAACAAATTCATGTTGCGAGAAGGCTTTGTGCTGTTTTTTATTGAGATACGCCCGGAGTGATTCAATGTTGCCGTGCCCAGCCGCAAGCATGGCGTCCAGCCAAGAGTACCCGCTTTGCTGATAGCGCCAGGAAATGAATGCGTCTCTGAGGTCACTCAGCGAAATATCTTCCGCAACGTCTTTAGTGCCTGGCGCCAAATGCCGGTTGATGTCTTTCGCCGCGAATCTGAGAATAGGAATTGCATGCTGACCAGTTCCAGAGGCGTTGTATTTTACATTAGTCGCATTTGATATCCGACTTATGTCCCAGATAGCATTTTTTTCGTTGGCCGAATTATATGCGGATGAAAAATAAGTACGAAGCCGATAAATCCATGGCGACCTAAGTAACGCTTGATTCTCTGCAATTTGTTTAGTGAGTTTGTGATTTTCAGTAGCCGTAATTTGCTGTTCCCTTGCCAATTGCCGCAATATGGTTATATTTTCGCGGATCCGGTCTCGTAATGGTGCTGTTTGTTTTAGCAAGACCAATAATATGTTGTGTGGGGATAGTTTTCTCTTATTATTGCTGAAAGCAGACTGTAGGCTGTTCCGTGCCCGCGCTTTATGGGACAGAATGATACTGTGGGTATTGGTTTGGGGATGAGGAATTATGCAGGATGGAACGCCATCCTCACTGCAAATGCTGATATCTACGTCAATCGCCACTTGCGGGTTCCAGCCGGTATTCAGCAAAAACATCGTGAATAGAGCCACGACTTCGTGCTTTGTCGGCAATGCCGACGGATCGCTTTGGTATTTTTCAAGTGTGGCGAAGGCAGGGCGCTTCAGCCAATGGTAAATACGCTTAACGTCATCAAGCTTAACCAATTCGCTGTCTTTTGACGGAATTCTCAGGGCGGTCCAATATAAGGGCGATAACCCCCGTTCCTCCCGTGCGAGCGCCACCAATCGAAAAAACAGGGCGGCATTTCCGCTGGGGCAAGGCGATAATCGGTATGTTGCATAATGAATGTCGTTTAAGTCTTCCACAGACCTGACGGGAGCGGTATCCCTGCATCGGTCCAATAAACGCCACCACCAGGCAAGATGTGTCGACAATGTCCTTACTGATGATGCCGGGCTGGCCCCATATAAACGACGAAAGTGCGGTGCGAGTTCCGTTATTAATTGGGGGTGTCCCTTAAATGGTTCAATACCCTTTCTTTTCCATCGCTGTTTGTTTTGTTCGATTTCTTGCTGGGTCACCCCGGTGGCATAGATGTTCAAATTGACCAGCCCTGGAGATTGTTTATGGCTGGTCATGAATACTAGGTCGCCCTGTGTTTCATCCGGAGTGACTGGTATGATCGGATGTACACCAACGCCCTTTTTCTTTTTACGGGATAAGTCAGTCATGGCTGGCTTCCCTTGATACGTCGAGGTTTTCCAAGTGATCAATCCATTGGTCATCGTGCTTGTCACCAAGTGCCATTTTTTGTAGCCAGCGCAAATAAATATTGGTTGTTTGGGTGTCGATATGACCGAGTTGTGGTTGAATAATAGTCAGCAGGTCGCTTTGGGCATTACCGGCAATCCAGTCGCCTGTAATAACCACGCCATTAGCGAGTAGTTTTTCCCGTTCACGAAATGAATCAAGCAAGGTTCTGCAAGACCAATAATGGCGGCCAAGATGAGGTGACCATCCGCTATAGGGCTTGATGTTGACTTCAGTCCAAGCCTTCCACAATTGTTTTCCTGTGATGGGTTCCCCGTCATGTTCGGATATGAACAGGCGGTGCTCCACTTGTCGAAGCCGCTTTCTTCTTTCTGTGCTATCAACGGCGGCATTCACATAGTTCATGCGGATTTTTGGCCGTATAAATTCTCGGTAAAAGTGAATACGTTCGGCTAAATCAAGGGGGATAACAACGAAACGGGATGGCCCGATTTCCACCCCGTGCTGCCCTAATCGCTTTGGGCCTTTTGCCCCATACTCAATCTTTACGGTCACCTGCTGACCGTATATAGACCATTCGCCACGACTTAAGGGCAGTGTCCACATGCGCCATTGCGCACATTCTTCCCTACGGATGGCGGATTTAACAATCAACTCGCACATCAGAGCCTTCGTTTGCCCTTTTTCCAATTTGACGCATTTCAGCCACTTTACGATCTCATCGGCTGACGGGATATTCAACTCCATCGGGTCGGCACGTACCTTTCCAATTCGGGTAACAATTTCTTGTGGCGTGTGGCTGCGGACTGATATTCCACCGACTATTCTGCTCACGGTACGGGTCTTTGCCTTGAAAGGAGGCCGTAACGCCTTCTGCACCGACCACTTTAGAAAATAACAGGCTTCGTCGATTCGGCTATTGATAGTGCTTGCAGCAAGGCTTCTATGGTTGGCAGACCAAGTACCAGCTTCCATATGTTTTTGGTAGCCATTGATCAGGTCATTGGTATATTCGACTTCTTGCCAAGGGCGTTGTGCCCAATCGCACCATTCAAGAAAATCGCATAAAGCCCTGGCAAATGTTTCCAAGCTTTGTCTGGTCGGATAACGCCCTGATTCTTTATCTCCAAATGCCTCCCCTCTAAACCTGTCACGCAAATACCATGATGCTTCAGCTTGGTACTTCCAATTCTCGTCAAAGATGGCAGGAACACGGGCAATATCGCGAAAACCGGCATCGGTCATCATGTGTTCATTAGGCCAAAAAATAAGAATCTGCATATCACTAAAATAGTATGGGACAGAGTATCCAAAGCGTAAATCAAGCAAATCCTTATTGTAAAGCTCATAAAACAAAATTTAACTGGGATTAAATAATTTTTA
>JABFSV010000085.1 GCA_013140405.1 Methyloglobulus sp.
GCCATTCCCTAAAGTCCAGTGCCCCACCTCGGTGTGTGAGCCAACGCATAATCACCTTGTTTTTGCCGATCACTTGTTGGCGGTAAATACCAAGATTCTGCCGAGTTTTATTAGGCCCTTTGGTAATTACTAAGGGCCATGTGATTAATGGCCCGGCATCACCAGGCCAACAGGTTTGTATGGGGTAAAGGCTTAAATCAATCTCATCCCCTTCTAATACGGTTTCCTGGCAGACTGGAGAGGAAACCAATTTGGGTGTCATATTGAGAACTTGCTTGAACACTGGGATTTTTTCAAACGCATCTTTCATGCCTTTGGGCGGCTCGGGTTCTTTTAGATAGGCCAGTAGCTCGCCGATACCTCGCAATTCTGACACAGAGCTTGCTCCCATACCCATCGCCACGCGTTTGGGTGTGCCAAACAGGTTGCAAAGCACAGGAATTTTGGAGTTTTTAGGGTTTTCAAACAGTATTGCTGGGCCGCCTTGTTTAAGCACGCGGTCGCAAATTTCAGTCATCTCCAGGCAAGGATCGACTTCAACGGAAATTCGCTTCAGTTCGCCTTGTTTTTCCAGTTGTGCGATAAAGTCGCGCAAATCTTTGTACTTCACGCTGCGACACCGATGCCATTATGCCTGAGGAGTGCGTCAATGGAAGGTTTACGGCCTCGAAAGTTGACGTATAATTCCATAGCATCCTTGCTACCACCGAGTTCCAGGATGTTGGATAAGAAGGCGTTACCTGCTTCTTGATTAAAAATACCTTTTTCCTCAAATAAAGAGAAGGCATCGCTGGATAGGACTTCGGCCCATTTATAGCTGTAGTATCCTGCCGCATAACCACCTGCAAAAATATGTGAGAAACTGTGCGGAAAACGGTTGGATTTAGGCGGTTGGATAACGGCAACCTGCGTTCTTACTTTTTCTAAGATTTCATAGATTCTGCCGCCTAAAGCAGGATTGAAATCCTGATGAATCCTGAAATCGAACAAACTGAACTCAAGTTGTCTGACCATTACCATGCCAGCTTGGAAGTTTTTTGCGGCTATCATTTTGTCGAACAAGCTATCAGGCAGGGTTTCGCCCGTTTGATAATGACCGGATACCAGTTGTAGAGATTCTTTTTCCCAGCACCAGTTTTCCATGAATTGACTGGGTAGTTCAACCGCATCCCATTCCACGCCATTGATACCGGAAACGCCCAGATAGTCGATTTTGGTTAGCATGTGCTGTAGGCCATGACCAAATTCATGGAATAAGGTGGTTATTTCATCGTGAGTCAGGAGCGCAGGTTCCCTACCTGCCGCCGCACTTGACCCACAGGGATGTGGGGAATGCTGGCAACCGTATGGAACGGTTGTAGCCCCGCCATCCCTGGCAATCGGTGGCGTAAAATTACAAGTCAAGTATGCAACCGGAATTTGAATGGAACCACTTGTTTTCTTTCGACCCACACAATCATCCATCCATGCGCCGCCGCGTTTTTTAGACCGTGCATAAAGGTCAAGGTAAAATTGACCACGTAGTTGCCCGTCTTTGTCATGAATCTGAAAAAAACGCACATCGGGGTGCCAACTGTCAAATGAATTGATTTCCGAGATGTTCAAACCATATAGTTTTTTGACAACGGCAAATAAGCCCGGCAAAACGCGAGTGTCTGGGAAATAGGCCTTAACTTCTTCTTGCGACAACTGATAAAAATGCTGGCGCATTTTCTCTGAGTAATAGCCCAGATCCCAGGATTGCAAGTCATTGATGCTGTAATGTTTGTCGGCAAAGGCACGTAATTCGTCTAAATCTTTTTGTGCTTGCGGCAGGGATTTTTCAGCCAAATCTTCCAGAAAATGAATGACATCTTCAGTTTTTTCCGCCATTTTTTTGGCTAAAGAGAGTTCAGCATAGTTTTTGAAGCCTAATAATTGGGCTTTCTCATGGCGTAATGCCAGAATTTTCTCCATGATTTCGCTATTGTCCCATTGTCCTGCATGAGGTCCTTGGTCAGATGCCCTCGTGGAATAGGCTTCATAAAGTTCGCGCCGTAATTCCCTGTTATCGGCATAAGTCATAACTGCGTGGTAGGAAGGGAACTGCAACGTTATTTTCCAGCCCTCTTGTTGGCCAGTCTCAGCAGTTTGCTTGGCTTGGGAGAGTGCAGAAGGCGGTAGGCCCGCCAACTCGTCTTCATTAGTTATTGACTTGCTCCAGGCATTGGTTGCATCGAGGACATTTTCTTCGTAATTGCTGGCGAGCTTGGAAAGTTCCTGGCTGATTTCTTTGTAACGCTCTTTCTTTTCGTTATCCAGATCAATACCTGACAGCTTAAAATCCCTCAACGCATTGCTGATTATTTTTTGCTGGGCAACCGTGAGGGTTTGATATTCAGGGCTTTCGGCGATAAAGCGGTAAGCACTAAATAATGCTTCATTCTGTCCCATTTCAGTCGAATAGGCACTCAGCTTGGGCAAGCAAGCATTGTAAGCATCACGTAACGCATCGTTGTTTACAACCGAGTTTAAATGGCTAACAGGTGACCAGGCTTTCCCCAGTTTATCGTCCGCATTTTCCAGCGGCTCAATTAGATTTTCCCAGGTGTAGTTGTTGGTGGCGCTTAAACATTTCTCTACCGTCGCACGGGCATCAGCCAGGAGTTGGTCGATGGCAGGTTCAATATGCTCGGGTTTTATTTGCGAAAATAAGGGCAGTACAGTATTGGATAGCAAGGGATTGTTCATAATAAAAACCAAATAATAAGAGGATTGTTGCCAAGATCAATAATGCTTAGTAAGCCTGTTACCGTTAACAGACCACATAAAGATACCAGTAAGACGGTTTCGGGCAAGTTGACGGAATGTTCAGGAAATCCAAATAGGTTAATTGGATTCAAGTGGCAAGATCATTATTTGCCAGGCGATACCACGAAAAGTCCAGTTTTAGAGGTCATATCGTGCCAGCTACGCTGGTGTTTATCAATAAGCACCCAAAGAAAACCTAAGCCTAAGATGGCCCAGGAGAATAGGGAAGTGATGAACCGGATAAAAGCCTGCCGCCAAGTAATCAATTCATACTTGTCGTTTAAGACTTTTATTTTCCAAGACTTTAACCCCAGCGTTTGGCCGCCGTGTGTCCAAAACCAGCCATAAAAGCAAAAACTGACCACAAATAAATAGAGGGGGTAAAAGATTTGCTGTTGGCTAAAAGCCTCGCCGTGGTTAAAAGGGAGTAGAATCGCCGTTGCTAAAAATAATAAGGCGACTAACAGCAATAAATCGTAAATAATTGCCGCCAGATGGCGCAAAAGCCCGGGCTTGGTCATCTCCAAGGTAAGATTTTGAGCTAGCGCTCAGTCTTACAATTTGAATAATGCCAATTTTTGGCCGAAATACATGCACATTGCCATCAATCCGACTAACATAAACAAAGAAAAGATGAACGGCGGCCTGTGCAGAAGCAAAATAGCGAAATCTGTCACAAACAAGCTAGTCAAGAAAGGTTGGTCTAGCAAAGAGCAAAGAATTTTTTTTAAGATTGCAATACAGTTAGTCATGTCGGCATTGGGTTCGGTAATAGAAAAGGCTGTTTAGTTTTTTATAGCGCACAACACGCAGCCAATTGTTTGTTAAAATCTACGTGCTGATTTTACTATATCCAAAAGATTTATGTAAAAGAAAACCCGCAGTTGATTGGGTGTAGGCTTATCAAAATGTTATGATTAACAATAATAAAAACAACATTAGGGACAAAGCGCCATTCTAAACTTCTTCAAAAAAATTATTGGTTCCACAAAAACCAAGGTAGAACTATCGCCAGCGAAAACCAGGTTGTACGAACGATCTGAGCATAGTATTTCGCGCACCCAAATTAGCGACAACGCTTTAAAAGTCTTATATCGCCTGAAAAAAGAAGGCTTTGATGCTTACTTAGTTGGTGGCTGCGTACGTGACCTATTGTTGGGGCGAGAACCGAAAGATTTCGATGTGGTGACGAATGCCGACCCTGAGCAAATCAAAAAAATCTTCCGAAATTGCCGTTTAATAGGCAGGCGATTTCGCCTTGCCCATGTGCATTTTGGTAGGGAAGTCATTGAAGTCGCCACTTTTCGTGGTAAAGGCGATGAGCAGGACGAGAAACAACAGCTCAATAAGGAAGGGCGGTTGCTGAGGGACAACGTCTATGGCACCATAGAAGAAGATGTTTGGCGCAGGGATTTTACCGTCAACGCACTGTATTACAATATTAAAGACTATTCTGTCGTCGATTATGTCGGCGGAATGGAAGACCATAAGGCTTCCACATTAAAGCTCATCGGCGATCCTGAAACACGATTCAGGGAGGATCCCGTCAGGATGCTTAGGGCTGTGCGCTTTGCTGTCAAACTGGGTTTCAATCTTGATCCCGACTGCCAAAAAGCTATTCATACTACTTCAACCTTACTTGAAAGCATTCCTTCCGCACGCTTGTACGATGAGGTCTTAAAGTTGTTCTTGTCCGGTTACGCCGTGCAAACATTTGAGATGCTTAGGCATTATGGGTTATTTCAAGTGTTGTTTCCAGCTACTGAAAAAAGCCTGGCGGTTGAGCAAGATGGATTCCCAAAGCTATTTTTAATCAGGGCGTTGCAGAACTCTGACAATCGGACTGCTGAAGGCAAGACGGTGACAGCTTATTTCTTGCTGGCAGCGTTTTTGTGGGAGCCAGTACAGACAATTGCCAGGGAAATGATCAAAAAAGGCGTACCTGAATACATGGCTTATCAGGATGCCGCCAATGAAGCTGTTTCCAGGCAGGTAAAGTTAACGGCGATGCCTAAGTACATTACCACTGCAATGCGCGAAGTCTGGGGTTTACAACCCAAGTTTAATGCGCGAGTGGGGTCAAAACCTAGCCGACTGCTAACCCACCCGCGCTTTCGGGCAGGCTACGACTTCTTATTGTTACGTGCTGAAACCGATGGCGTTGATTCTGAGCTGGCAGAATGGTGGACGCGCTATCAAAGCGCCAATGAAAATGAACAACGGAAAATGACCCAGCCAGGGCGCAATAACCAAAAAAAATCTGGGCTGAAAAGGAATTTTCGTCGAGCTAGCCAAAACAAGCCTAAGGCAACAGAGACATAGCGTTTTCCGTTCCTGATATGAACAATCTGTCCGCACATGCAGTTACCGCTTATATAGGCCTGGGTAGCAACCTAGAATCGCCCGTAGCCCAAATAAAATCTGCTCGATTGGCGATTAACGCACTGGATAATGTGAAAGAACTGGCATTCTCAAGCCTGTATGCAAGCACGCCCATGGGGCCGCAAGACCAGCCGGATTATGTGAATGCAGTGATGGCGGTAGAGACAGGATTGCCCCCTCTGGATTTATTGCACGCTTTGCAAGCAATTGAGTTGGAACATGGGCGGGTACGGGGTGTCCAACGCTGGGGTGCGAGGACATTGGATCTGGATTTGCTCTTGTACGGTGACCACCAAATAGAGTCGCCGGAATTGATTGTGCCACATAAAGGTATTGCCGAACGGGCTTTTGTCCTGTATCCATTGAGTGAATGTGTATCGGATTTGGTTGTTCCAGGTTTTGGTAGGCTTTCTGACTTAGTTACAAACTGTCCACTTGCAGGTTTACGGCGATTAAACGAATATGAATCAGCTAGTTGATAAACCCTTGTCGATCAATGACATATCGGCTATGAAGCGCAGAGGTGAAAAAATAAGCTGCCTTACGGCTTACGATGCCAGTTTTGCCGCAGTCCTAGATAAGGTTGGCATTGATATGCTCCTGGTTGGCGATTCCTTGGGTATGGTCGTCCAAGGCCACAGTAGCACCTTGCCTGTCACGATTGAACAGATGGTTTACCATACCCAGTGTGTAAGCCGAGCGCGGAAACGGGCTTATCTCATCGCCGATTTGCCGTTTATGACCTATAGCAGGCCTGATATTGCCGCAAAAAATGCCGCGCAATTACTTCAGGTAGGTGGCGCACAAATGGTTAAATTGGAAGGGGCAAAGGTCGATTGCGTCCGTTTTCTGGTCGAGCAAGGCATCCCCGTCTGTGGTCATTTAGGCTTATTGCCGCAATCCATTCATCAGCTTGGCGCTTACAGCGTTCAAGGAAAACAACCCGAAGCGGCACAAAAACTTCGTGATGATGCCCAGCAATTGCAACGCGCAGGTGCGAGTTTGCTAGTTCTGGAGTGTGTGCCGGCTGCACTAGCCAAGGAAATCAGCAATGGGTTAACTATTCCTGTTATTGGTATCGGTGCTGGCGTTGACTGCGACGGGCAAGTGTTAGTCCTGTATGACATGCTTGATATTGGTGTCGGTAAGCGGCCACGGTTTTCCAAAAACTTCATGATAGGAAGCAAAAGCGTGGAAGATGCCATTGCCGCCTATCATAGCGCAGTTAAGGGCACCGAGTTTCCAGCTTCTGAACATAGTTTTTAATAAGCCATGCAAGTAATCAATACGATTGTTGGTTTGCGAAAAACGGTCAATACGTGGCGGATGGCTGGCGAACGTATTGCTTTTGTCCCCACGATGGGTAATTTACATGCTGGACATCTAAAGCTGGTTGAAGAAGCCAAAAAGTCTGCGGATCGGGTTATTGCCAGTGTATTTGTCAATCCTACCCAATTCGGTGTGGATGAAGACTTTGATGCTTATCCACGTACTGAGGAAGATGATAAGCAAAAACTGGAAGCAGATGGAGTCGATTTACTGTTTTTACCCAGCGTTACCGAAATGTATGGTAAAGATGCAAAAACCGTTGTAAGCGTAAAAGACCTTTCTACATTGTGCTGCGGGGCATCAAGACCAGGACATTTTGATGGCGTGGCA
>JABFSV010000442.1 GCA_013140405.1 Methyloglobulus sp.
ATAATTCTGGAGGGATCTGGTTGCAAGACACATGAAATCAGGGGTTTTTCTCAAAAACGGAGATCGCCAAAATCAGTCACAAAGTCTAGGGTGAGGTCATGAGATGAAGCTCGTTTTTTACGATAGCAATGGGTACATTGGTGAACATGAATTGAGATACTTGGTCTTGAAATTTAAATCCTAGGCACACTAATTGATCAAATCAATTTGAGTGGGACTTGATAGGGTTGGGTTATTTCTCTTTTACACTTTCATCTTATGCTTGGGTCACTGTTTCATCGATAAAAAATAGCACCTACCAAGGTTTCGTTAGATAATGCACGCTGGCTTAAAGATTAACTCTCTCTGCATTCAACATGACAAACTCTTCCTCCCCTGACATCGCCTTATATTGGAGCGAAGCCCTGGCCGAGGAGTTGCTCAATTTTTTGACCAAGCGGCTCAAATGTCCCGATGCTGCTGCCGACCTGACCCAAGAGACCTTCCTCCGGTTTTACCAATTCGTCAAAGAAAACCCACCGGACAATGCCCGGGCATTGGCGTACCGGATAGCCGTCAATTTAGCCACCGATTACCAACGTAAAACCAAGCTCAGGAACAGCTTTACGGTAGATGTCGAACCTGCCGCATTCGCTGAGAGCTTCAAAAGCACCGCCCCCGGTCCCGAACAAACCGTCATGGCATGGCAGCATCTTGAGCAATTACATGTGGCCTTAAATGAGTTGTCGCCGGATTGCCGTACGGCGTTTCTGTTGCATGGCATGGACGGGTTGACATACAGCCAAATCGGGGAGCACTTAGGCATTTCAGAATCCATGGTCTACAAACACCTGACCAAAGCCTTAAACCATTGTGCCACGCTATTGGGCGTGGACGGCACCGATTGACCGTTGCCGATTTATTTCAAATGAACAGTAATGGATTTTGCAAGTCATACGTCTTATTGGGCAATCCCTTCAGTTTTCTGGAATCTTGATGCCACAAGAGCCTGAACAAGCCATGCCGCCTAAGCCCTTGCAAGAAGCTATCGACTGGTTGGTCAAGCTGCGCGATGAAAGCTTAAGCGAAGCCGATAGCCACGCCTTTGCGGATTGGCTGACGCAAGATATCGCCCATGCCGAAGCGTTTGCTAAAGCCGAGCGGTTGTTTGATAACATGGTATTGGCTGCCCAATTGCCGCTTTCAGCTACAACAAATAATAGTAAGGAAACTCGTAACAAATTGCTTTCCCCCACGGTTCGACAGGCTTTTATGCCCTTGAGGGTACACCGCGAACGGAATCAATCCATTACCGTTCGTCCTGAGTCCGCACCACAGGCACTTCCTTCGGTTGTCGAAGGACTTAATCAAAATGCCCAGATCGGCCAAAATCACCTAGTTAAAACCTCGCCACAACGGAACTATCGGCCTTGGTTGGCGATACCGTTCGCCTTGGCTGCCGCTTGGCTGTTTGCGGTGACACTGGTCTTGCCCAGCCAATCGCACCTTATCGACCGCTATTTCAGCGACTACCATACCAACACGGGTGAAATCCGCGACATCCAGCTTGCCGACGGTAGCCATATCCTGCTGAATACCGATACGGCGGTTTCAGTGGATTACCAAACAAATAAACGGCAAATCACTCTCCATCACGGTCAGGCACGGTTTACCGTTGCCAAGGATGCCCAACGTCCCTTTGAAGTCCAAACCGATAAATTGCATGTACGCGCGTTGGGTACGGTATTCGACATCTATAAAAAAGCCGCCGATGACATCAGCGTGACCGTCCAGGAACACTCCGTTGCCGCATGGGTTCAAACGGAAAACCAAGGGCAACCTACCCAAGTTAAGGTTCAGGAAGGCCAACAGCTTACTTACCATGTGGACGGGACGCTGCAACCGCCATCCACTATTGACCTTGCCCAAGCCTCGGCTTGGCAACAGCGTCGCCTGTTCATTAACGACCGCCCCTTAAGCGAATTGATTGCCGAACTGGGCCGCTACCGGGTAGGGCGCATATTTCTGGCGGATGCCCAACTCCTTAATCTGCATGTGACCGGGGTGTTTTCCCTGGATAACCCCGATGAAGTGCTTGCTAGGGTAAGGAAAATACTCAGCTTGCAAGAAACTCGGCTGGGTTCTTGGTGGGTAGTGTTGCATCGGTAATAATCATCGGGCAATATAACGCTGCTGGGAGCGATGCTACCGGATACCATCTTTTTCTAATAAATCAACAGGTTACTGAAAATCCCGAAAATGGTCGTCGGATGCCACCAACTCACATCAAGTTGGCTTGCAGACGCATAAATGATTACAACACCCTACGGTACGGCATATTTAAATTTTGCTGTTCCGATGAGATACAATCACTATTTAAGCGCTATCAGGAGAAATACATCATGACATTATTAAACAGAATCACGGTTGATCCAAACTTATGCGGCGGTCGCCCTTGTATCCGCAATATGCGGATCAGGGTGAAGGATATTTTAGATTTATTGGCAGCAGATGCCAGTACCGCTGAAATACTGGAAGATTATCCTTATCTTGAAGCAGATGACATTAAAGCCGCCCTGTCTTACGCCGCCCATCAAATGGATCACCCCATATTGCGGGTTGCTTGAAATGCGGTTTTTGGTGGATGCTCAATTGCCCATAATGCGTAGGTTGGGTTAGACGCGCATGGCACTAACTAAAAATAACCACTGGCCTTCGGGCGCGTCGTAACCCAACGTTCGTAGTTTGAATTGCCGCCCAATGTTGGGTTACGGCGCACGGATAATCTGGCTGAAACCTTGGCGTAATCTGTTTTGTGCGCCTAACCCAACCTACAAAACTGGATAAGGGTAGGCAACACTCGACGCAAGGAATTATTGGCCTGGTTTGAGCGATTATTGCCGCTAGTCGAAGAAAAGCTGGCTGCAGGTGAATTGTTGGTAGAACTCATCTAACCATGCTACTGATTTTTCTGCCCTTTCAGAAAGTCAAGATTGTGAATGATAAAATTTTTGGTAGTGGCTAAATCATAACTGATAAGTTACATTATAGGTTTGCCATAAACCGATGATCCAAATGACAATAAAATACACATGCCGGGCTTGCCAAAGCACAAACATCGTCAAGAACGGGCGCAATGCGTCTGGCAAGCAACAATACCGCTGCAAGGACTGCGGGGCCTGCAAGGTGCTGGAGCCGACCGTCCGGTACGGCGAGGGGCGCAAGGAGGAAATCCTGCGGGCGTACCAGGAACGCGCCAGCCTGCGGGGCGTTTGCCGGGTTTTCGGCGTGTCGCGCCCCACCGTGGCCGCGTGGCTAAAAAAAACTCCGGCGGTTGCCGAAGGTGGCTGACGGCCTGGCCGAGGCGCAGCCCGGCGATGTCCTGGAACTTGACGAAGTGTGCGGTTATGTCCATAAGCGGCGCAACAAGGTGTGGACATGGACGGCATTGTGCCGCAGGACGCGGCAGATAGTGGCCTACGTCAACGGCGACCGGAGCGAGGCGACCTGCAGGGCGCTTTGGGGCAGGATACCCGAAGCTTACCGTCGTTGCCGCACCTTCAGCGACTTCTGGAAAGCCTACGCCAGCGTCTTTTCCGAAGCGCGGCACCTGAGCGTCGGCAAGGAGACCGGCGAGACCGCGCACATGGAGCGCTGGAACAACACCCTGCGCCAGCGGGTCGGGCGGATGGTGCGGAAAACGCGTTCGTTTTCCAAGGACGCAACGTGGCATGACGGCGTGATCCATTGGTTTGTCGTCTCCTATAATTCGAGCTTATCAGTTAATGTTTAGCCACTACCAAATTTTTTAATAATTTCAAGCATCAATCTTTTATTAAAAAACAGTAAAAACAAACAGTTAAATAGAGATAGCCACAGCTTTAGTCTATCCCCTTAAAAAATATTTCCACAACCGGTAATGGATTTTTCTGGTCATCCGTCTTATTAGGTCTCAAAGGCAATAATAAACAGGGGGACACATGGCTCAAAACCTAAAACGGTCACACAGAAACAAGGGGGCATTAGTCAGCATATTTCTGCTAAGCCTAATGCCGGGGATAGCCGTCATGGCGGGCGACAACGCAAGGCAGTACCACATCCCGGCGCAGTCGCTTAACAACGCCCTGATGCAATTCGCCACCGATTCCCACCTTGAGCTGATGTTCACCGCCGAAAAAATACGCGGTCTCCGCACCGATAGCGTGGACGGCAGCATGACCCCGGCGCAGGCCTTGTCCCAATTGCTGCAAGGCAGCGGGATGACTTACCGGTTTGTTGATGCCAAGACCGTGACGGTGGAACAGCCGGATGCCAACTTTAGAAAAACGGCAACCGTCGAGGAAAAGCCGGAAACTCAATCGGGCAGCGGCGACACCACCTTGCCTAAAGTGACGGTGGAGGCGGATGCTGGAAACGCTTACGATGATCCTGCTTGGGCAAACGATCCGTATAACACCGATTACAATCGGCCTAATTCATCCACTGCCACCAAAACCGACACACCGATCATGGAGACGCCGGTGTCGATTCAAGTCGTCCCGCAACAGCTATTAAAAGACCAGCAAGTGACCCGCCTGGAAGATGTTTACAGAAACGTCAGCGGCGTACAGCCGGGATTCGGTTATAGCAATTTCTGGGATGATGCCTATATTCGTGGTTTTCCTGTCAACGCCAATATTTTTCGTAATGGTTTCCGTCAGCGTTTTTACGCGTTCGATACCGCCGATTTACAGCAAATTGAAATTCTGAAAGGTCCTGCCGCCATTATGTTCGGGCGGGTCGAGCCAGGAGGGATCATCAACCAAGTGACCAAAAAACCACTGGCTGACCCTTATTATTCTGTCCAACAGCAGTTTGGTTCTTACGATTACTACCGGACGTCTATCGATGCAACCGGGCCGATAACCGATGACAAATCGCTGCGCTATCGTTTTAACGGCGCTTATACTAATGCCGATTCCTTCCGCGATGTCGATCTGGAACGCGTTTTTTTAGCGCCGACCATGAGTTGGCAAATTACTCCGGATACTGAGGTTAATCTTTCTTTAAACTATCAGCATCAGGATACCGCACTCGACGAGGGACTGCCATTTCAGGGTAATCGTCCAGTCGATGTGCCACTGACCCGGAATCTTTGTGACGATGAATGCAGCTTGTCCTATGACCTGACAGTTTTGTATTTGAACTGGTCGCATCACTTTAACGACAACTGGACGGTACGCAATGGTTTTTCGGGCGGCTGGACAGAAGATTACATTCAGGAGTTGGGGCAATCGACTGTGGATGCCGCAGGTAATTTTGAGCAGTATCCCTGGCGATATGACGAAGAATCTAATCATTACCAGACTTATCTGGATTTAAATGGCAAATTTGAGCTATTCGGCACTAAGCACAATACCCTGGTCGGTGTCGATTATTTTACACGGGACTTTAAACAGGGCTTTCGTGGCGGCGTGACGCTGGCGCGAAATATTCAAGATACCCGTCCCGATGTATTCGATTTCAAGCCTTTCGCAGCCCTGGGATCGAACGAATTCTACCCCAGTCAGGAAGAATGGTTCGGCGTTTACTTCCAGGATCAAATCACGCTTTGGAAGAACCTGCACATTTTGGGTGGCGGGCGTTACGATTGGGCTTCTGCTAAGTCAGGCTTTTCGACCGTTTCCTCGGAGGCGGCGAATTTGATAGGCACCAACACAGGTTACTTTTCGCCACGGGTCGGCATACTGTATCGACCACTGGAATGGTTGTCGGTCTACGGCAATTATGTGGAATCATTGGGATCAAACAATGGCGGACGCTCGTTTGACGGCACTCCTTTTCAACCTCAAATTGGCGAACAATATGAAGCCGGCATCAAGACCGAATTTTTTGAAGGGCGTTTGAATGCCTCCTTGGCGTATTATCATCTAACCAAACAAAATACTTTAACACCTGACCTAGAGCACATTAGCGCAGGCCAATTCAGCAAAGCCATCGGCGAAGCGCGCAGCCAAGGTATTGAATTTGACCTGAGCGGTAACGTGACAGACCGCTTTAGCATTGTTGCCAACTATGCCTATATCGATGCCGCCATCACCAAAAGTGATGATGACAGTCCGCACCTTCGCGTTGGTGCAGCCTTGCCGAATGTGCCGGAACATTCCGGCAGCGTTTGGGCCAAATACATGCTGATACCGGAACGCTTTGAAATTGGTGCCGGGCCATACTTTGCCAGTTCAAGGCATATTATTGGTCCCAATCTGGGGGTGATGCCGGGTTATGTCAGACTGGATGCTTATGCGGCCTATCATGTGAACCTGGGCGATACGCGCCTGACGACTCAAGTCAACATCAACAACGTACTCGACAAGGACTATTTCAAAACGCCGGGCTTCGGGCAGGAAGCGTTGCCAGGTGAGCCTTTGACGGTGATGGGTTCGGTGCGATTGGAATATTAAAGGCTTCGCTGGAAGTCGAGTAGGTCAGGTTGCGCGATAGCGTTACCTGACATTTCGGAGCATCGAATGTCACGTAACCCGCCACATTTGTTCTGGCGCAATATGACGGGCAACGTGACCTACTCACTACGTTTCTGTGTAATCGCAACGATATATCATGATGAGTATTTTAATCGTACCCTCGTACCAGTGTGATCAACCGACAACGCTTGAAAAATATATATAAAATTAATACATTACGAAAGAGTAGCTTGCCATGACACGTTATTTCTGGGTGTTGCTGCACCGCTACGCCGGTCTGACCATGGCCGGATTCCTGATTATTGTGGGACTGTCCGGCAGTTTGCTGGCGTTTTTCACTGACCTTGAACAACTCATTAACCCGCAC
>JABFSV010000093.1 GCA_013140405.1 Methyloglobulus sp.
AATGCTACTTTTTAGTGCAAAATTTATTGCTTAACCTGACTTTATCCTCCTGCCTCTGGAAGACCCTTAAATTAAAGGATTTTGGGGGTCGTTAGGATGGAATACATACGCTTGTGCGGCTACCTAACTATACAGTTAGCCGCCTACCCAATGCCGCACAAGCGAATTACGCCTACCCAAATAAACCTCCAGCAAGCTATTTATACACGTTGTCTGTTAATCGCTATGTTGCTGTAAATAGCAGCAGACGCAAACACCACGGTTGAAACAATAAACTCGCCCGAAATAAAACCAAAAATACCGGCAATAAACATCACACCAATTAAAACGTCTCTTTGAAAATCATTCATAGTCATACCTTCCAAATAAATACAATTGTAAAAAATAAGGTTATTGATGAGGGTCACTTAGCCTCATCAGCAAAAATCACAGTCTTTGCCTAACCCAATGTTAAGATTCAGATTTAATTTACGATTGCACTATAGCTGATGAAAAATCAAACCGCTAATAGACGGTTATAGAATTGTGATGGGGATCTCAAAGATTATTTTTGGGCCGATTAGAACGGGTATTTAGCTAAAATTAATGGCCATTTTCCTAATATAAAGCATTGATTATTTTGATGTGGCTTAGCAAAATTGTTGTTTCCCTGGCTTCCTTAAATCATTTATTCTACGGCTTATGTCCCGATCCTCTTATCTTCGGGAATCCAAAATAACAATACCCTTTCAAGGTCAGAGGGCGTAACAGGCTTGGCTATATGGTCATCCATACCTGCCTCCCTGCATATTTCATCATCCCCCTTCATGGCATTGGCCGTAAATGCAACAATGGTTGTTTTTTCCATACTTTCCTGGCTTTCTATTTCCCTGATAGCCTTGGTTGCTTCAAATCCATCCATGATCGGCATTTGGCAATCCATGAAAATAAGGTCAAATTTTTGCTGTTTAAATAAATTTACCGCCTCTTCGCCATTGCTTGCCGGCGTCACATGGCAGTCATATTTCTCAATCATGGTCCTTGCCACCAATTGATTCATCGTATTGTCTTCAACCAGCATGATTTGGACATTGGTGAACTTGGTTGATTCGGCTTTTTTGAATCGGTCATTTGCCTCAACTTCCTTGAGGTGATGCTGGGTGATAAACGGGATTGTCCTGGCTTCTTTTTTGGCGGCCACCAACAATGCAATGCAATTCCTGACCTTCTCCTGGCTAAGCGGCTTGCTGAGATACCCGGAAAAACCCGCCTCCTCCAGCCTTTTCCGGTCACCTTTTTTGGGAGCCGATGTGATAATTAGCACAGGCAACCCCTGTGTTGCCTTGTTTTCGTGAACCTTTAATCCCAGTTCCTCCCCAGTCATTCCAGGCATCAAGTAATCGGTAATAATCGCATCAAACCGACTGTCATTGGCAAGCACACGCAAAGCTTCACTGCCAGAAGCAGCAGATACAACCTCAACGCCGTATGGAAAAAGGACGTCTTCTATAATCGTTCGTGCAACCTTGTTGTTATCGACAGATAATATTCTGGCACCTTTTAAGTCAGCACCCTTCGGCAAAGCTGTCTCAGACCTTCCCCGCGTATCTTCCGGCAATACAATAGAAATATGAAATGTTGAACCCACCCCCAATACGCTCTTCACGCTAATAGCGCCATCCATCATCTCTGCAAGCTCTTTTGATATGGAAAGCCCTAAGCCAGTGCCGCCGTATTTCCGGGTGGTTGAACTGTCAGCTTGGGTAAACTTTCTAAATAAGTTTTGCGCTTTTTCTTCGGGAATGCCAATTCCAGTATCTTCAACTGATATGCTATAGCTTATGTTGTCATTATCCTTTTTAGTCGATTCAATATTGACATAAACATGCCCTGCTTCTGTAAATTTAATGGCATTGCTGATAAGGTTGATTAATATCTGTCTGATCCTGCCAGGATCACCGATGACGTACCTTGTTGCCTCTGGCGAGAATCGGCACAACATTTCCAGCTGTTTGCTAGCGGCCCTTGGTGCCATCAGCTCGCAAACTTCTTCGCACAGTAACTGGATGTCGAACGGTATATTTTCAAAATCTAATTTACCCGCCTCAATTTTTGAAAAATCCAATATATCATTGATAATCTGGAGCAAATTGTCCGCAGAACTCATGATCATGCGGGCATAGTTCCTTTGGGTTGGTCTTAGTTCTGTATCCAACAAGAGGTTGGACATGCCAATGATGCCGTTCATCGGGGTACGGATTTCGTGGCTCATATTGGCGAGGAACTCGCTTTTGGCTTTTGTCGACTCCTCGGCCTTATCCAATGCGGATGACAGATCTTTTGTTGCGTTTTCTGATTCACTTAAGGCCAGCGCCAATTCTTTGGTGCGTGCTTCGACTTTTTCTTCGAGCTCATCATTCTTGGATCGAATGGCAAAAATATTCCGCTGCAACAAGATAAATAAGCTTAATACCAAGCAAAATATGACAAAACAAGCGGCGGCAATATATCCCGCATATTCAAACCTTCGAATAGTGCTGACCTCTTGGCTTTGAAGGAATTGCTCATCCGGATACCCGACCCATAAAGACCATTGGCTTTGCGGGTCGTTTAGGGCAATGGGAATGGCAGCCGAGAACATTAAACCAGGATCTGGCTTGCCCTGTATCACCCAATTGCCTGATTTGCGCTCTTGCCCCACATCGTAAGACAAGGCCGTGAAGTGGTGGATGCGATTGACGAGTGCATAGTCTTTTCTTGGCATCAAATCCCTGAATGCATGGCTGAGAATGATCGCTGACACACTCCCTTTCAATGTACCTTCCATGTCGTAGAACGGCACTGAAAACACCAGGCCAGAACGGTCGGCATCCAGCTTGGTTACCCTTGAAAATCTTGAGTTGTCGCAGGTTATTACCTCAGGGCCAGCGATAATCGGGGCATTGATCCCGTCAACTTTATCCATTGTAGGGTAATGTTGCTTAAACCAAGCCAGTTGCTCCCGTAATAACCTGTACTCATATATTTCGGTTTCTTCTAACGGCTCTAATCCTGCTTCAAGTACTCTTGATTCTTTTGTGTCCCCCAAAAAACGACCGACTATCAGCTGGTCATACATTACTATCGGCTCTTCCCGTTTTCCGGTCACCGGGTCTAGCTTATCAGGGGCTAAATCAACAGGAACGATATAAACCTCAGAAACCGAGACAGAACTCGCCAAATTATTGTATATGCCCTGGATGGTTTTTCTGCCATCGGCATCCAAGTTAACACCGTAACGGTCAATTTTCCTGACGCTTGGCATGGAACTGATCGTCCTGATGTTCTGGTAAATGTGCATGAACACATCTTCCATTTCTTCTGCTACGAGTTTCGCTTCATTGTATGAAGTCTTTTTGTAGTGTTCCTGAGCCACTGAATAAGCCCTAGCGGCTTCTTTATGCACATATAAGGCAAATACTGCCCCTAGGATTAGGGTAATGGTATAAACAAGCAGAAATATCGGTTTTCGGCTTTGTTGCGGCCTGCTATTTGTTTTTGTCTCTGAGGGCATATTTATATCATTCCCATTTATCGGGCGAATCAGTTCTTATGCCAAGAAGTATGGCAGAAAAGTAAAAAGTTAAGATTTAGTCGGCAAAATTCATTTACTCTTTCCAAGCCTGGCTTATCAAGCCTTAGGCATTACCTTCCCCTATCCTTTTTTCTTTAGGCAGCCATGTCATTAAAACCCGGTCTATGTCCGTATGCCTAACGGGCTTGGTGACATAATCGCTCATCCCCGCTGCTTTGCACATTTCGTCATCACCCTTCATAGCATTGGCGGTAAAGGCGACGATGGCCGTCTGCCTTAAATTTTTGAGCACTTCTATTTCCCTTATTGCTGTTGTTGCTTCAAAACCATCCATAATGGGCATCTGGCAATCCATGAAAATAAGGTCAAATTTTTGCTGTTTGAACAGGTTGACAGCTTCTTCACCATTGCTGGCTGGCGTTACATGGCAGTCGTACTTCTCAAGCATGGCCCGTGCCACCATTTGATTCATCGTATTGTCTTCGACCAACATAATCTGGACATTGTTAAACTTTATCTGGCTGGCGGCCTTAAGGCTGTCTGATGCAGCAACCTCCTTAAGATGATGCTGGGTAATAAAGGGGATGGTTCGGCCTTCTTTCTTGGCAGTCACCAACATCGCCATGCATTTTGTGATTTTTTCCTGGCCTAGGGGCTTGCTTAAATATCCCGAGAAGCCGGCATTTTCGACCCGCTTCCTGTCCCCTTTATTGGGCGCTGACGTCACAATCAGCAACGGCAAGTCTTTTGCCTGCATACTGTAACGAATTCTTCTTCCTAGTTCTTCGCCGTTCATGCCTGGCATCATGTACGTGGTAATGACCGCATCAAACTGGTTGTCATGTGCAAGCACATTTAAGGCCTCATCGCCGGAACTGACTGAGACAACCTCAACACCAGAGAGCAAAAGGATGTCCTTCATAATCACACGGGCAATCTCATTGTCATCAACAGACAAGATCCTTGCGCCTTTTAAATTCTCAACCCCTGCCAAAGAAATTCCAGGCCCACCCTGTTCATCTTCTTGTAGGACAATGGAAAACCAGAAGGTAGAGCCCTCCCCTTTTTTGCTTTTTACCCCAATGGCACCATCCATCATCTCAGCAAGCTCTTTTGATATGGATAATCCCAGTCCGGTGCCCCCATATTTTCGGGTGGTTGAGCTATCAGCCTGGGTAAACTTGGTGAATAAGCCAGGCACTTTGTCTTCAGGAATCCCAATTCCGGTGTCTTCAACAGAAAAGTGAAAACTTATTTTGCCATTGCTGTCTGGCATTGCCTCGATGTACAAATACACATGCCCTGCTTCTGTAAACTTGATGGCATTGTTGATCAGGTTGAGCAGTATCTGCCTGACCCTCCCAGGATCGCCATTGACATACCTTGGGCCATTGGGCGGGAAGCGAAGCAGCATCTCCAACCCTTTTTCGGCAGCCTTCCCCGCCATCAGTTCGCAAACTTCTTCGCACAATAATTGGATATCAAAAGGGATGATTTCCAAATCAATTTTGCCTGCCTCAATTTTTGAAAAATCCAATATGTCATTAATAATCTGGAGCAAGTTATCGGCTGATTGCAAGACCGTATGGGCATAACTTTTTTGCGTGGGTTGCAATTCTGTATCCAACAGCAGGTTTGACATGCCAATGATGCCATTCATTGGCGTACGGATTTCGTGGCTCATGTTGGCCAAAAACTGGGATTTGGCTGCATTGGCCATTTCGGCGGCCTCCTTAGCTTTACGTATCTCGGCAGTGCGGGCTTCAACTTCGTCTTCTAGTTGGTCGCGATGTTTTTGTAGCTCCAACTCATGGCGCAACCGCTCTTGCGATGCAAGCCGCATTTTCTTCAAAATCTTTTGTCCATAGAAAATCGCACCCAAAACCATCAATATCACGAAAGCCGCTATCCAGTATTCAAGCTGCTTAAAATTATTGGCAATTGCGCGTTGGTGGGCATAATTGGCCTGCTGAATATAGCGCACATCTTCACGCAGCCGCGAAATGGCGGCAGCCACTTGCGCGAATTTTCTATCCATCGTCGCCATGCGCTCACCCGCCTTGCTTGGCTGATTATTCGCAAAATGGGAAAAAATCAACTCTGCTTCCCCGACCATAACCTCCATAGCTGCGGTCACAATCGCAATGTCGTGCTTTAGCTGTGCAACTTCTTCAGGATTGGCGTCGTGATCAAGGTCGTCACGGGAGAGTTTAAGGGCAGCCTGGAATCGTTCATTCGCCACCTTCATTCTCAGACGTTCGCCAGCCACATTACGTGAATCAAACACATCATTACCCGGAGCGTTGACATTGCCTGCCAGTTGGCCGAGCTCGTCATATGTTTTCAAGCGCATACCCCAATGCTGGTTCACTTGTATAACGTCGCTGTATATCTCGGTAATCCGGTGGTTAAGGTACAGGCTAACGCACACAGTCAGCAAATCAAACGCGGCGAGCAAGAAATAAACCAAGTACCACTTGGGGGTGGCACGTTTTGCCTCCAAACTCGATGGCACAGAGCCTAACGCATTGGTGCGTTCAGATGTCATTTAATGTCCATTTTTAGCGCCGCATTTGTTTGGAGCGAGTAGGCATCAACTATAATCTTATCTTTCATGCTAGCCAAGTTTAGCAACCCACCACCCTTTTGTCTTCGGGTATCCACGATAACAATATTTTTTCAATATCGGCGGGCTTTACAGGTTTAGCGACATAGTCATCCATACCGGCTGCCTTACATATTTCCTCATCCCCTTTCATGGCATTGGCGGTAAATGCAACTATGGTTGTTTTTTCCAGGTTTTGCTGGGTTTCTATTACCCTGATCGCCTTGGTTGCTTCATAGCCGTCCATCACAGGCATCTGGCAATCCATGAAAATAAGGTCAAATTTTTGTTGGTTGAATAATTTGACAGCCTCTTCGCCATTGCCTGCCGGGGTGACAAAGCAACCAAATTTTTCGATTGTCAGCATAGCCACTTGTTGATTGACTGGATTATCTTCAACCAACATGACTTGTACATTGTTAACTTTCAATTGACCGACGATACTTTGCCTTTTATACGCTTCCGACTCTTTAATAGTGTGCTGGGTTATAAATGGGATTGTCTGGCCATTTTTTTTTGCTGTTACCAGCAATGCGACACTTTTCCTGAACATTTCTGGGTCATGCGGCATACCCAGATAACCAGCGAACCCAGTCTCTTCCAGCCTTTTACGTTCACCTTTTTT
>JABFSV010000346.1 GCA_013140405.1 Methyloglobulus sp.
AAAATTTCGGGGCGCAAAACTTTTTTGATGGCAGGGGAAATCCATTACCACCACAAACCGCGCAACAATGGGAAACGGGCATAAAAACCGAGTTATTCAATGGACGGCTGAACGCTACTTTTGCTTACTTTGAATTGACTAAGCAAAATTTGACCATCCCAGTCAATCCTCTGTTCTCAAAGGCCGTTGGTGAGGCTGAAAGCAGGGGGATAGAATTAGATGTCAGCGGTGAAATTCTGCCTGGGTGGAACATCATCGCTAACTATGCTTATACGCCGTTTGCCAAAACAACCAAAGATGCTGCCGTTATTTTCGACGCAGATTTTAATCCAATCGGCATTAACTCAGGGAATACCGGTAAACGCTTAAATAATGCGCCGGAGCATAACGGAAATGTTTGGACGACTTATGAGTTTCAAAAAGGTATGTTGCAAGGCCTTAAGTTTGGTGCTGGTGTTCAAGCGGTGGGTCAACGTGAGATCGGCTACGGCGAAACGGCGCAAGCCCCAGGCTATGTCACCTTTAACCTGATGGCAAGCAAATTATGGAAGGTTGGCAAAACCAATATCACAACGCAGCTTAACGTCGATAACCTCCTAGATAAAACCTACACTAGCAATGTTTACAGCTACGGCCCGACCGATTACGGCGCACCGTTGAGTTTTATGGGTGCAGTAAAGGTTGAGTATTAGACGGAGAACCAAGTGCAGGTCGAAGCTATCCGCTTCGACCTTATCATTCAATTCCTAAAGCTTTACAAATATCAAAAGCATTCTGATAAATATGCAGAGATATCCTTATGATCGGTAAAAACCTCATCAGCAGATGATAGGGCTCTATATACACGACCTAGTGGATTGTAAAGATTACAATCCACTAGCCCCAATTGTCGCAAAACACCTGGCCCAAATAATCTTATCATCGCTGCCTGACATTCAAATCATGCATTTCGGCAGCACGGCTGTCGAAGGTTGTACTGGCAAAGGGATCATCGATTTGATGGTGTTATATTCCAATGGTGGATTAGAAAACGTCAAAACCAAACTCGATGAACTCGGCTTTCAAAAACAAACCACCCGTGATCCATTTCCGGAAACAAGGCCGATGCGGGTTGGTTCGTTCGAATATGGAGGTAATGTATTCCAATTGCATATCCATGTTATTGAAAAAAATAGTCCTGAAGCCGTTGAATTAATCGAGTTTAAAAATTCCTTGCGGGCAGATTCTGGACTTCGAGATCAATACGTCATGGTAAAAAAATCTATTCTCAGCCAGGGTATAACTGATCCATTTGATTATTGTAAGGCTAAAGAGCAATTCATTAAAAAAGTAAGCCACCTTCACTCTGCTTTTTCTGATACTTCTATTCTTGAAAAGCAAGACAACCAGCTATTTTAGAATTTTAAAAAATAGGTGATTTCACACACTAATGCGTCATATGACACAACTTTTATTTTTCTTTATTTTATCTGTTTGTTTTAAAACAACTATTATTTGTGCATGAAAATTGCTTATAAATTAAACATAAGATTAACAAAAAATGCTAAACCGATCTTTTAAGCATAATAACAAAATAGCAAATTGTCATGACTCAACTTCAACCAAGCGCTCTGTGTTATCAGGATTTAACCGAGTTTTTTAACGATAAACACCCGCAATTGCAAAACTACTTATTCTGGCAAGTTCGTTCGCACGAAGTAGCGGAAGAGTTGGCTCAGGAAACTTATGTACGGTTTTTACGGCAAGTGAAGTCTCAGGGTATTCTTGACTTGAATGCGTTTTTGTTTACCGTCGCTAAAAACCTGGCAGTCGATTACTTGCGAACAGTAAAGCGCCAGCAAAAATTCGAATATATCCCGATTGATGGCGATATGCCCGATCACAAAGCTGATACGGAAGCATTGGTCGATCAACAAAATTTGGCGGTGCGTTTAGAGCAAACTATTGCCGATTTGCCCGATAAAACCAGGGAAATCTTTTTGCTTTATCGGGTGGACGAGTTAAGTTACAAGAACATCGCACATAGACTGGCTATTTCCGAGCGCACGGTTGAATATCACCTTCGCCGCGCTGTATTACATTGCCGCAATACCCTTAAAGAATCAGGAATGGACTGATGCAGCACTCGGTAACCGTGTTATAACTTAGCGATGTGACTACATTTAATTTTTTGCCTATGCCTTATCGAGCCGAGCAAGACCGGTTGTTTAACGAAGCAAATGCTTGGTTTTTTAGACTGCAAGCGAGCGACTTGCTCGAGAGTGAGCGGATGGCTTTTGATCAATGGTTGGCAACCAGCCCAGCCCATCAGGATGCGTGGCAGGAAGTGCAAGACCTATTGCAGGCTTTGGAAACCCCCGCTAAGAAACTCCGAAGTCGATGCGTTGAAAATTCCGCATCACAGGCAAATTGCCGCCAGCCATTATATTCTCCCATAATGATAGCGGCAGCCATGCTGCTATGTCTTGGGCTTGGCTTCTATTTGCAGCCGACTCTGTTACAAAATCTGCAAAGCGATTACTACACCGCAACCGGTGAACAACGAGAGATTGTGTTAGTTGACGGGTCTCATGTTTTGCTGAATACAAATACCGCCATTCAGATTGATTTAGGCTTTAAACAACGCCGTATCAAGTTGCTGCGCGGCGAAGCGTTTTTTGATGTTGTACACGATCCAATGCGCCCATTTCAAGTGAATGCGGGTAATGTTAATGCCAAGGATATTGGTACAGCGTTTAGCGTCAGCCGATTTAACCATCATGTAGAAATATCTGTCAGCGAGGGCGCGGTGGAAGCTATGGTTGAATCTGCTCACGATCAAGCGGCAACCCTTTCGCGGGGAGAATCGGCTCATTATGAAAGTAATAAGCTGATTTCACTTCAAAACATCAATGACGAACAGGAATTGGCCTGGCGCGATGGCAGGATAGTTTTTATTCAAGCAACATTGGATGAAATCGTCCGGCAAATCAACCGTTACCGCCCTGGCAAATTGTTAATTACCGATCCAAAACTTAAACAACGGCGTCTTACTGCTGTGTTTTATCTTAATCGATTGGATGATGCGATTTATACGCTACAAAATAGTTTTGGAATTCCGGTGATCAGGCTGACAAATTATTTAATATTATTGGGTTAAGCAGCAAAAAAATCGTTTAATCGACGTGATTCAACCATTCGAAATAAACAGCTAAACAAAGCACATAACAAATACAGTAAAAAAATTTAACCGCTCTACTAGGGTTTTCTTGGCATCCAGCGTCTTTATCTTGTAATGGCTGCTTCTTTGCAGCTTTTTAATTACAAGAAACATAAAAGGCGATGGAGAATAAAATGCAAAAAATGATTTACCCTGGACTTAAAAGCTGGTGGCAATGCTTATTTTATGTGCCATTGCTGTTGACCTTATTTTTGGTGTGGCCAGCACAGGCAGGTAACACCATGCACTACGAGATTGCGCCGCAATCGCTCGACCAGGCTCTGGTTGAGTTCTCCAACGCATCAGGCTTGCAAGTGATGGCCGACGGCGTGTTGACATCGGGCGTTAAATCTTCCCGCGTCACCGGCAATTATTCTTCCTCCCAGGCTTTAGGACAACTTTTGGCAGGGACAGGTTTGGAAGTGCAATCGACGCAAAACGGAACGGTAACCTTGCAACTTACGGGAAGGCTTATCCCAACTGCCGCTACCCAAAACGAAGGGGAAACTTTGCCAAAAGTCACTGTGGAAGCAGATGCGGACAACCCTTATGATGATCCAAATTGGGCGACTGATCCTTACAACAAGGATTACAATCGACCCAATGCCACTACAGCCACCAAAACCGATACACCTATCATGGAAACGCCGGTGTCTATTCAGGTCGTACCTAGAGGTGTGTTAGCGGATAAGCAGACAACGAATTTGCCTGATGCGGTCAATGGTCATGTCAGCGGTGTACTCGGACGGACAGGCGGCGGTTATCTCTATGACAACTTTATCATCCGAGGCATGGCGGGTTCCGGTTTTGGCGATGCCTACCGCAACGGCCTATTCAACCGCCAGGATATTTACGATATTGCCAACATCGAGCAGATAGATATTCTCAAAGGTCCGGCGGCGGTGCTTTATGGCCGCATTGAACCCGGCGGCTTAGTCAATTATGTAACCAAGAAGCCGCTGGCTACGCCGTATTATTCACTGCAACAGCAGTTCGGTAGTTACGACCAATATCGCACACAGTTTGATGCCACCGGGCCGATTGATAAAGACAAAACCCTGCTTTACCGGGTTAACGGGTCTTATTCAGACAATCAGTCGTTCAGGGATTTTGTCGGCAACGAACGATTTTTTGTCGCTCCAGCCGTCACTTGGCGACCCAACGAAAAATTTGTAGCCAATTTTGAATTGGAATACAAGCATGACCGCTTAAACGCCGATTACGGTATCCCTGCCATTGGCGACCGTCCCGCGCCCATTCCTATAACTCGCACATTGAAGGATGGTAGTGATCGCCAGTTGCTGGAAAACACCCTGGTTGGCTTCGATTGGACATACCGTTTTAATGAAGATTGGAAAATTACCCAGCGCTATTTGTTCAAGGACTGGACGCTGAGCGGTCCGACGCTCTTTAATTTTGGTGGATTGCAGCAGGTTAATAATCGCTTCCTGCTGGGTAGAACTGCTTCCAAAGGTGTGCAAGATGTCCAGACACATTCCACCAATCTGGATTTAAATGGGAAATTCGAATTTTTTGGCAGCAAGCACAACCTGTTAATCGGTGTAGATGGTTTTTATGCGACTACAGAGGCGCATGACGCAGATGCTCCAGCACCTGATATCGACATATTCAACCCGGTTTATGGACAGGTAGACTTTAATGCGCTGACACAGGAGAACAGTTTCTTCTACCGGAAAGAAAATTGGTTTGGCGCGTATATCCAAGACCAAATAACACTCTTCGATAAGCTGCATATTATGCTTGGCGGCCGCTACGATAACGTAACCACGGGCGGAAACTTCACTACAGCTTCCCTGGATGCTGCGAAGGCGGGGCGTGAAGCGAAGAAAGACGACGCTTTCAGCCCACGGGCAGGCATCCTATACCAAGTACGCGATTGGTTATCTGTCTATGGCAGCTACACGGAGTCGTTCAGCGGTAACAATAATTTTGGTAAAACAACTTTCGATCCACAAGAAGGCAAGCAATACGAACTCGGTCTTAAAGCACAAACGCCAGACCAGCGGTTTTCTTCGACCCTGGCTTTTTTTCATTTGACCAAGACCAATCTGCTGACCGATGACCCTGAGAGAGCCGACCCGAATTTCCAAATTTTGGCAGGCAAAAACCGAAGTAAAGGCATTGAATTTGACCTTGCTGGACAAGTCACCGATAACCTTAACCTATTGGCAACCTACGCTTACACGCAATCTACCTACACGCAGGATTTCAGCGGTTTCAAAGGCAATCGGCTGGAAAATGTACCCAGACATCAGGGTAGCCTGTGGGGAACTTGGCAATTTAATGATGCCTTTAAGGTTGGCTTGGGCGTTGTTGCTGTCGGTAAACGTTACGGCGATGCAGGCAATACTTACAGCTTGCCGGGTTACGTTCGGATGGATGCGATGGCTGCATATACATATCGAATAGGCCAACACAGGCTGACGGCTCAGGTGAACCTCAACAATCTTTTGGATAAAGAATACTTCGCTAATTCGGATGGAGGCAGTCTCGATTCCATTCCAGGTACGCCAATCAATGTGTTCGGTTCGTTGAAATATGAGTTCTAGCTATTAAGCGTGGCGGGATATTTTGCCACGTCACTTAGGTTTAGATGGTGTTGCTTTTTTAAGTTAGGAAACCTTAGCTGGACGGACAAATTACTAAGTTCAGCTAAGGTTTCACATGCCACGTACTATGCGCTTCTGAACAATATACTGTCCAACCTGTGACAATTTGTCGCATTCCCAAAATCTAGTTAAATCGCTAGACTTTGTGCGGCTTAATTAAGCGTCCGCTATCACATGGGTTGTTTCCTTATGAATTGATGGTGCTATCGAATAGCCGCAACGTTAGGCCGCATTCTTATTGAGAACCTAATGGGTTTTACAAGTGTGGAATAGCTATTTTAAATAAATAACACGGGGTGATTATGTTGTCTGTGAAATTAAAAATAAATTCATTGCTGTTAAGTCTGTGCGTAATATCAACGCTATTATTGCCAGCACTAGCAAGGGCTGAAACAGACTATGAGACGGGTGATATTGCTGCGACTCGCGCTGCGGATCAAAGGGCTGCGCTAGCGAAAAAAGCTGAGGAAAGGAAGAAAAGGGCTGCGGAAAGGCAAAAGGCAGCTGAAACCCAAAAAGCGGCTGAGATGAAAAAGGCTGAAGAAGCACAAAAGTCGGTTGAGGAGCAAAAAAAGCCTGACACCCAAACAGCGAATGAAAGCCAAAAGGAAAATGCACCTACAAAATAATTAGTGTGTATAGCGATAAGGCCCAATCAATGGGGTGCAATAGGCGTTAGCTGTATTGCACCCAGTATGTATACCGTTAATCATTAGACACAATACGTTAGGCTATTTCGCCTTCTACATCTACCTGCATTCTTATTGAGAGCTTTGCACGGACAGTAAAAACTCCTGCTTACCGATCAAATACCAATTTTTTTGAATAGCCATTGGTCTTAATGGACTGCATTCGGTGGAAAAACGCATTTATCCCACCATTTTTCATA
>JABFSV010000354.1 GCA_013140405.1 Methyloglobulus sp.
TTGGCGTGAATACCATGCCACCCTTGTTTTTGGACTATCTACAGAGCCTCTCGAAACATTGTGATATTCATCTTTACCTGCTTAATCCGGCACAAACCTTCTGGGCCGATTTGGCAAGCAAACGGCAACTCACCATTGACGATGATTATAACGGACATCCTTTGCTGGTAAGCCTAGGCCAACAAGGCCGCGAGTTTCAGGAAATGCTACTGGAATTCACGCAGTTTGATTTTGAGCCGGAAAGTTTTGAAACAATCGCAAAACCCAATAACCTCCAGCAATTACAGAACGATATACTAAACAATGCAGTTTCAGGTCAAACCCTGGGAAAAGACGGCTCTATCAGTTTACACGCCTGCCATTCCAGAAAACGGGAAGTTGAAATCCTGAGAAACCAGTTACTACAAGCGCTGGAAAACAACCCAACATTAGAACTGCGCGATATTGCGGTGATGGCACCGGACATTCAGCTTTACGAACCATTCATTTCCGCCGTATTCAGCGACATTCAACATGCTATCGCCGACCGCAGCTTACGGCTGGATAACCGTGCGCTGGATACCTTCATACGGTTTTTGGATTTGAGCCAAAGCCGCTTGGGTTGGCAATCTGTGCTGGATCTTCTGGAGCGTGCCGATGTTTTCCCCACATTTGACCTAAGTGAAACTGACCTTGAATTAATCAAATACTGGATTCAGGATACCAACGTACGCTGGGGACAATCTGGGCAACATAAGCGGGAACTGGGGCTACCGGAACTTAACGAACACACTTGGCAAGCTGCCCTGGACAGGATGTTGATGGGTTATGCGGTAGGCCATGAGGATGAGTTTGTCGATGATGTCTTGCCTTATAAGGATATTGAAGGTTCGTCGGCTGATGCGTTAGGTGGATTGCATGATTTCTTACAACTGCTGTTCCGAGCCAAAGCGGAATTGAAACAGGCAAAAACCCTTAAATCCTGGGGGTCACAGCTTTATTATTATGCCGACCAGTTATTGGGCAAGTCCGATTTGAAGGCGAATCTAATAGAGCGCCAACAACTCAATGACTTGTTGCTGGAATTGTCTGGAAATCTGGCGGAGGTGCATAACGAACCCGTCGAGTTGCAAGTCATCATCCAGTGGCTGGAAGGCATGATCGCCGAGCGCAAATCCGCCAATGGTTTTTTGCGCGGGCAACTGACGTTTTGCTCCATGCTGCCCATGCGTTCCATCCCTTTCAAGATCATTGCGTTGATGGGCATTAACGAAGGCGAATTTCCCAAAGTTGACCGCAAACCGACGTTCGATTTAATCGCACAGCACTTTCGCAAAGGCGACCGCTCACGCCGCGCTGATGACCGTTATCAATTCCTGGAAATCCTGCTGTCTACCTGCCAGCAGTTAATCATCACGTATATCGGGCAATCGCAAGCCAATAATGAGGCTATCCCGCCTTCTGTCGTCGTTACCGAACTGCTGGATGTGTTACGGGATTATTACCAGTTGTCTGACTTGATTACATGCCACCCCTTGCAAGCATTTAGCAAACATTATTTTGATGGTGCTAGCGATTTGTTCAGCTTTTCGGAAGCAGATTGCGAAACCGCCAAAGCTTTAATAGTCCCCAAGCCTGAAGCTGCTTTATGGTGGCAAGGCACAATCCAGACTGAAACAGAAGAGGCGATAGAAGATGTTATTGAATTAAGTGATTTTTTCCGATTTTTTCAACATACGCAGCGTTATTTCATGCGCCAGTGTGTACATTTGCAGTTCACAGGCATTACTGCAGAAACACAGGAACGCGAACCCTTCACGACCAATGAACTCAGCCTGTATGACATTAACCAGGACTGGGTGCGGCAGTTGCTCACTGATTCTGAGGTGTCACTTAAAAAGCTGCAAGCCCAGGGTCTCTGGTTGCCCGGCGCAGCGGGTGACGTGGAATTCGGGCAACATCAGCTTGCAATACAAGATTTTGTTGAACGAATACGAGCGACAAACATAGGACAGCCTTTGGACGACCTTGTTGTTGACCTGAAAATCGGCAGCTATCGGCTAGTCGGCACACTGGGTAACTGCTATCAAAACGGCAGCTTGCACTATCGTTATGCTAATTTAAAAGGCAAGGATTTTATTACGGCTTGGTTGCAGCACTTGCTTGTCAACCACGAGCAAAAGCAAAAGACTTATCTAATAAGTGCCGATGAAGATTTGCTGTTTCCGCCTGATATATGCGATTCCGGCTATTTGCCGCAATTTATTGAAATCTACAAACTAGGCCAGCAACAACCAAATGCTTTTTTTGTGGAAGCCGCGTTGGCTTATCTAAAGCAATCAGGCAAGCAGAGGGCGATAAAGTCGCCGTTGGATGCAGCCAAGGACTATTTGTCCACCGCAATAACGTATGCGAGTGAACACGAACTCAGGCAACTTTATGGGAACGTCGCTGATATGGAATTAGTCCTGACAGATATATTTGAGCAACAGTGCGAAACCTTGTTATTGCCAGCATGGAATGCAGCACGTGGAAATTAGGGACTTCGATCCGGTAATGACCGAATTAAGCAAAGGCATCAGCCTTATCGAAGCCAGCGCAGGTACAGGTAAGACCTACACCATCGCCATGCTGGTGTTACGTTTGGTGGTTGAACAGGACGTGGCTATAGATAAGGCGTTGGTGGTTACGTTTACCAAAGCGGCAACCGAAGAACTCAAAGACCGCATCCGTAGTAGGCTCGCCGATGCCAAACGAGCTTTGGCAGGTCATGCCGATGTCACGGACAGCACGATCAGCAAGTGGCTAGCACAGGTCGACCTGCCGCATGAGACTGTCAAACGTCGCCTGGATTTGGCACTGCTGGACATCGACCAAGCGGGGATATTCACTATACATGGTTTCTGCCAGCGCGTACTCAGGGAACACGCGTTGGCAAGTGGTCAATTGTTTGATGCCGAATTAACTGACGACCTAGCGACCATCAAACAAGCCTGTGCCGATGATTTCTGGCGGCGGCACGTTCAAAACCGCACGGCATGGGAAATTGCGGTGCTGACCAAAGACCTCAAATCGCCAGATGCTTTATTGGGCAGCATTAATAGTGTTTCCGACGATGCGTTTGTCTATCCTGATGAACAATCGCTGGATACGGCTTTAGACGAATTGAAGCAACTGGTGGATAACGCGAAAACTAAACTGGCGGTTTGCACCCAAAAGGTCGATGCACAGTTCACCGGAAAATCCTTCAAAGCCAGCTATCAAGAGACATTTACAGGGCATTGCAGTGAACTGGGCGAGTGGTTACAGGGTAATAGCTTGCACTTTCCATGTGCTGAAGCATTATCTTTGTTGACTTACCAAAGCTTACTGGACGGGCTGAATGGTACTCAATTCAGAAGCAATAAGGCTCAAACCAGCGATGAACGAAAAGCGGAGTTTTTGGCTTCATTACAGTTAGATACCAAAGCATTTGATGATTTGGCGGCTGCGGCACAACAAATCACGGTTGCCTTGCGGCGGAGCTTGCTTGAAATCTTGCGGGTAGAATTGGACAAACAGCTAGAACAAATCAACCTTTGGTCTTTCGACAATTTAATCACCCACTTGGCAAAAGCATTGCGCGGCGAGCGATCCTTACAGTTAATCGGTGAACTTAGGCAACGCTTTCATGCGGCATTAATCGACGAATTCCAAGATACCGACAACAACCAATGGCATATTTTTTCCAGTATTTTTGCCGTAGCTAGCCACACTCTGGTCTTGGTCGGTGACCCGAAACAAGCGATTTATAAATTTCGTGGTGCGGACATTTATTCCTACCTCGAAGCGCAAAACCAGGCGGAACACCGCTATACGCTTGGTAACAACTGGCGTTCGCACCCGCATTTGGTGGCAGGCGTTAATCGCTTATTTCAACGGGAGCAAGCCTTCTTATTGCCCGACATCGCTTTTAATCCCACGCAAGCCGCCCGGTCAGAAGACGATGGCACGTTGCATCATAACGGGAAGGCAATCGCACCCATGATGATTTGGCAGTTGCCGGAAAGCAACAGCAAGACGGGGTTTTGGCAATCTAACCGTAGCGATGCCGCAAGCGCAATCCGCAATGCCGTGGTCAATGAAATCGTCGAATTGCTGAACGGTGACTATAAGCTGCAATTTCGACCCGATACCAAAAACCGAAAACTGCAACCCCAGGACATTGCCATTCTGGTACGCGCCAATAAACACGCCAGGGAGTATCAGGAAACTTTGCGCTTGGCGGGTGTGCCATCGGTGTTGAACAGTACCGAATCCGTATTTGCGTCGGAAGAAGCGGGATATCTGTATATTTTATTGCAAGCCGTCGCACATCCCGGCGACATCAACCTGCTTGGGCAAGCGCTCGTCTTAGGTTGGTTTGGTTATGATGGGCAGTCGCTTTATCAAACCCTCAACAACGAATCCGAGATGGATAACATCCTGGCTAGATTCCTGTATTATTACCAAACCTGGCAACAAGCGGGTGTAATGACCATGATGCAAGCTTTACTCAAACATGAAAAAGTAGCGGTAGTCATCTCGAAATCCATGTTGGCAGAACGCCACCTGACCAATCTACAGCACACACTAGAACTATTGCAACAAGCGGTGATTGACGAGTGCCTGGGTATCCATAAAACGCTTGACTGGTTGAAAACTGCGTTAACAAAGGCGCAAGAAAACGCTGGAAGCACCGAAAACCAACAGTTAAGACTAGAAAGTGATGCCGATGCGGTAAAAATAATCACCATGCACCGGGCAAAAGGGTTGGAATATCCTGTCGTGTTTTGCCCTTACCTGTGGCAAGGCGGACATCGTAACAATAGCAAAAACCCATTGGTCGTGTGCCATCTTCCTGAAACTGATGGTGAAAAAACCAACCGTTTAATGGTTGATTTGGGCTCAGATCGTCTTGATACGCATCAAGCCCAAGCCCAATATGAGGAATATGCAGAGGATTTACGCTTGGCTTATGTCGCATTAACCCGTGCGAAATACCGTTGCTATGTCGCCTGGGGGAACGTCCGTTCCGAAGATAAAGCCAATGATTCTGCCCTTGCATGGTTACTAAATTTTGCCGAACAGGATTTTTCCGGTCAGCAAGCTGTTTTGCAAAACTTGCAACAACAGGACGAACAGGCTTTTGCTTACCGATTGCTGGAGGTATCAGATACCATCACCGGCAGCTATCAACAATCAGGAATCAGCAACACATTTTTGGCAAAAAAACGCCACAGATCGTTGTACACTGACTGGCAAATGAGCAGCTACACAGCATTGTCTGCGTTAAGTTTATCAGAAACGCCTGAATTGCCGGAGGATAAGGCGAGGGAAGGCAAAACTCAAATTAACAACATCATCGACGCTTTGCCTGCTGGCGCACATACCGGGAATATCGTCCACGAATTGCTGGAAACCATTCCATTTATTGATTTGGCTAACAAACTGGATATTTCGGCATTAAGGGACAAAGCCTGCCAACGCTACGGCTTAAGGCTGGAACAGCCGGAAATAATTGACAATATCTTGCACAAAACAGTCACCACCCCGCTATCGGCAACGGAAACTCAGTTTTGCTTGATGAATGTGCCTACAAACCAGTGCTTGAAAGAAATGCCTTTTTACCTGTCCCTGCCCTCTTTCAGTACTCAGAAAATTAATGATATTTTAGGCAATAAACCGACATTTCAGCGTTTAACCCATAGGCAGATGAGCGGTTTTCTGACAGGTTTTATCGACCTTATCTGCGAATATGACGGTCGCTATTACGTGATGGATTACAAGACTAATAGCCTTCCTAATTACCGCACCGACACATTAACCCATGCCATGCGTGAACATAATTATGGCTTGCAATACTGGCTTTACGGCATAGTGTTGCATGGTTATCTGAAAAATCGGTTAGTCAATTACAGTTTTGCCAACCATTTCGGCGGTGTTCGATATTTGTTCGTGCGCGGCATGAAACCTGAGATAGCGATGAGTGGCGTTTTTGAGGACAGTCCAGACTTGTTAACTATCGAGTCGCTGGCAGCCTTATTCAAGGAATAGCCATGTCAATGCCAAATGAAGAAGACATCTTTAGTCGCTTGGATATAGCCTTTGCTGGTTTCTTGAGCCAACGCGCAGCACTGGATGTAGCCAAGAAAAAGGAGCTGGAAATCCTGCTGGCAATCTTGTCAAAAAGACAACATCAAGGACATAGCTGCATCGAAATCAGTGATATTGATAAAAAATTGCTGTTAGATTCAGGGCTTGCCAGTAATAATCCGGCACAATCTTCCCAAACTTACCCGTTAATCATCGAGCAAAACCGCTTGTTTCTACAGCGTTATTGGTTTTATGAATATCGACTGACCCAGCAAATCAAACAACTTTCACACAGCTATAAAACCGTTGAAAGTCTGGACATTACGCTTGACAGCTATTTTAGCAACTCCACCTCAGAAACCGATTGGCAACGCGAAGCTGCAGAAATCGCCGCCCAACGCGATTTCTGCATCATAACCGGAGGCCCCGGCACGGGTAAAACCACGACTATCTGCAAAATCTTGGCTGTGCTGCAAGAGTTGGCGGACGAACCGTTACTGATCGCCTTGGCTGCACCCACCGGAAAAGCGGCAATGCGCTTGCAGGAAGCCATTGCACTTAACTTAGTCGAGCTAAATTGCCCCGATTCCATAAAGGAACA
>JABFSV010000153.1 GCA_013140405.1 Methyloglobulus sp.
TGCAAGTCGGCTTGATTGGCCTGGTCGGTATCGCCGGTGCAGACGAAGCCGCCCAACTTTACCGCATCCCGAAACAATCGCTCGACAGCGGTTTATTGCGGCTGGCCGCCGATTCCGGCCTGGAAATATTATTCACCGCCGACCAGGTGCGCGGCGTGACAGGCAACGGGCTGGACGGCAGCATGACCCCGGCGCAAGCCTTAGCCCGTTTGCTGCAAGGCAGCGGGATGACCTACCGTTTTGTCGATGCCAAGACAGTGACGGTGGAAGCGCCGGATGCCAACTTTAGAAAGACTGCCAACGTCGAAGAAAAGCCCGAACCACAATCTAGCGGAAGTGACGCCACTTTGCCTAAAGTAACGGTGGAAGCCGATGCGGGTGACCCTTACGACGATCCCAATTGGGCGAATGACCCTTACAACACAGCATATACGACCAGAAATTCATCCACTGCCACCAAGACCGACACGCCTATTTTCGATACCCCTGTTTCCGTGCAAGTCGTGCACAGGTCGGTGATGGATGACCAGAAAACCACTCGCTTAAAAGATGCCCTGGAAAACGTCAGCGGGGTACGGGCACAGCCAACTTTGGGGACGGGCAACGGCTTTATTATCCGCGGATTTCGCAATGGCAGGGTGTATCGTAATGGTTTATTGACTAACGGCAATCCTTTCGATGGCTTTCCAACCGAATTTGATGCAGGCAATGTGCAAAGCATCGACGTGCTTAAAGGCCCGGCGGCTGTCCTGTTTGGTCGTATTGAGCCGGGAGGTTTGGTCAATATCACCACAAAAAAACCTCTGGACATCCCTTATTATTCACTGGAGCAACAGTTTGGCTCTTACGATCACTACCGTACCCAGTGGGATGCAACGGGGGCTGTTACCAAAGACAAAACCTTGCTGTACCGTTTTACCGGCGCATATCAAAACAATAATTCGTTCAGGGATTTTATTTTTAGCGACCGGGTTATGGTCAATCCCAGCATTACTTGGCGACCAACCGATAAGACCGACCTGACGCTGAGTGTCGAAGGTTTTGACCAAGATTATCAGGCCGACTTCGGCATTCCCGCTATAGGCAAGCGCCCTGCGCCAATTCCGATAAGCCGATCGCTTGATGACCCGAATAGCCCAGTGGATCATATTTCCAAAACCCAAGTCAGTACTGAGATAAATCACCGTTTTAATGATGATTGGGCGATACATAACCGATTTCTTGCCAGTTTCAGTGATGATTTTTCAAGTTTTGTCAATCCGGTGCCCTCTTTTGGCCCCAGCGAAGCCGCATTGCTGCCGGATGGCACTTTAAAACGCAATATTTTTGGCCAGACATCGGTGAGTGAACTCTATACTACGAATCTGGATTTGACCGGAAAATTCCAACTGGGCATCTCTAAACACCAAGTTCTAGTGGGATTTGATTACTTTAAGTCCACTCAGAAGTACCATTACTTTGGTGAGTACAATGACCCAGGCTGTGTCAAAACGTAAGCTTCCCCATTGAAAACCCTGTAAAATAGTCCCCAGGACAACTCTTGAACTGGAGCTTAAATGAAACGGTTTATTGAAAGCGATAGCCGAATGCAAGGCACATTGTTTCCCGAGTATCTGGAGGACTATGTTACCGAAAATAACCCAGTTCGAGTCGTTGACGTTTTTGTTGATCACCTTGACCTTAGCAAGCTGGGGTTTAACCGGGCTGAGCCAGCCATCACCGGCAGGCCATCCTACCATCCGTCGATTCTCCTCAAGTTATACATCTACGGTTACCTCAACCGAATCCAGTCCAGCCGCCGTTTAGAGAAAGAAACCCAGCGTAATGTTGAACTGATGTGGTTGCTCGGTCGGTTAACACCGGACTTTAAAACGATTGCCCGTTTCCGTAAAGAGAATGGCAAGGCGATCCGCAAGGTTTGTAGTCAGTTTGTGCTGCTGTGCCGCCAACTCAACTTGTTTTCAGAAGCGATGGTTGCCATTGACGGCAGCAAGTTCAAGGCAGTCAACAACCGTGACCGCAACTATACCGCCAATAAGATCAAACGCCGTCGGGAGCAGATTGAAACCAGTATTGACCGGTATTTAGCGGCACTGGAAACCGCAGACCTTCAAGAGCCTGACATTGCTGAAGCCAAGACCGAACGACTACAGGAAAAGCTTGCCAAACTCAAACGGCAGATGGAGCAACTGGACAGCATCGAAGCCCAATTGCAGGAAACGCCGGACAAACAAATCTCCCTCACTGACCCTGATGCCAGGTCCATGGCGACCAGTGGCCGGGGCAGCGGGATGGTCGGTTACAATGTCCAGACCGCAGTGGACACCAAGCACCACTTGATTGTTGCCCATGAAGTGACCAATGTGGGCCATGACCGCCACCAACTCACCAATATGGCAAAGCAAGCCAAAGCCGCGATGGCAGTGACCGAACTCCATGTCGTCGCCGACCGGGGTTATTTCAGCAGCCAGGAAATCCTTGACTGCCAACAGGCAGGCATTGTCCCGACCTTGCCCAAGCCCGCCACGTCGGGTGCTAAAGCTGACGGCAGGTTTGGTAGGGAGCACTTTGTATACCATCCCGAACAAAACGAATACAGTTGTCCGGCGGGTGAGCGGTTGAAATGGCGCTACAGCAGGATCGAGCGGGACATGACACTACACCGTTATTGGAGTTCAGCCTGCCAGCAATGCGCACTCAAGGCCAAGTGTACACCCGATAAGTCGCGAAAAGTGGCTCGCTGGGAACACGAAGACGTGCTCGAGGCCATGCAGAAGCGCTTGGATCTTGCCCCCGAAAGCATGCGGATTCGACGGGAAACCGTCGAGCACCCCTTCGGCACCCTGAAATCCTGGATGGGCTATACGCATTTCCTCACCAAGACGCTGGATCGGGTCAGAACCGAAATGAGCTTGCATGTGCTGGCCTATAATCTTAAACGGGCCATCAAAATAGTAGGCATGCCCACTCTGATGGAGGCCATGGTGGTGGCGTAAGGCCATCATTTTGCGTTTTTTCACCCTACTGAGCAATGAATCTGTGCCTATAGGAAAACGTCGTCGCTCGGAAAAAAATATTTATAACGGCGTCAATAAGCGAATTACGCCAAAAATCGTATTAACATAAGTAAATCAGGCAGCACGTCAACAAATTGCGCGTTTTGACACAGCCTGGACCCAAATCCGACTCTTAATATTAATATTTTTAATCCAGGCCCTAGCTACGGGATTGATCCTTCACTTATTAATCAAACATTGTCACGGCCTCCTAACGGGGACACAAGCAATTTTTCTTTTTCCAATCTCCAATGGTACGGCACTTACTTCCAGGATCACATCACGCTTTGGGACAAGTTGCATATTTTGGGGGGCGGACGTTATGATTGGGCAGATTCTGGATTTTCTTATCAGGGTTCTTTTAAAATTGCTGAAGCTACCTTGCCTTCAAATAAAGTTGATGGCTTTAGCCCACGGGTCGGAATTCTTTACCAACCCATCAAGGAAATGGGGGTTTATGGCAATTGGACGACTTCCTTCAGTGCTAATAATGCACCTGCTGCCAACGGTTTAACTTTCGATCCACAAAGAGGCGAGCAGTTTGAAGCAGGCTTAAAAACCCAATTGTTTGATGATCGGCTGCTGGCAACTTTAGCGTATTATCATCTTGTTAAGGACAATATCCTTGTGCCCGATTTGAGCACTGCCAATATCTTTGACAAGATTGCCAATAAGCAACGCAGCCAAGGGATAGAACTGGATGTTACCGGGCAGGTTACTGATAAATTGAGCCTGATCGGTAGCTATGCTTTCACTGATGCAAAGGTACTCGTAGATCATGGTGGAGACACTGCCGGAAATAGGATGCCGAACGTCCCGGAACATTCCGGCAGCTTGTGGGTTAAGTACGATGTCAATGGCTATCAAGCGCAAGATGGTTTTAGTTTCGGCGTGGGCGGTATTGCTGCTGGGGCGCGGCAAGGTGATTTTGCCAACAGCTTCCAATTGCCGGGCTTTGTCAGGATGGATGCCTTTGCCGCGTATAAAATGAAGGTGGGGGCAGCTAAAGTCACCACCCAATTCAATATCCGTAATCTCTTGGATAAAACCTATTACGAATCGACCGACCCTGATTCTAACGTAACTACTCGGTTAGGGATTGCGCCCGGTGCACCGCTGACGGCGATTGGGTCTATTCGGGTTGAGTATTAGAGTAAGCAACGTGAGTCAGGGTACACGTAGCGTTGGCGTTTTTGGCAACAAATCCATGAAACTGTACGGTCATAATTTACCGCGAGGCGAAGCTGTAAACAGGCCGGATGCCAAACGAAACCGCCTGTTGAAGCTTAAATCCCGCCGCAAACTCTGGTTGGACGTACACTTGTGGCTGGGGTTAGGGCTGGGTTTGTTCTTGTCCATTTTCGGCATAACCGGCAGCATCCTGGTTTTCCATCTGGAAATCAATGAATTGTTGAACCCGAAGCTTTTGACAGTCAACGTGCCAGAGGCTAATCCCGTATACAAACCGCTGGCCGAGATTTTCCAGGTGGGCAAAGCTACCATGCCGAACCACGCGGCAAATACCTTTGCCACTTATCCACGCAATAACGAGGCCGCAATAAAAATGGCGTTTTCCTTGCCATTGAGCGGAAATAAGGCGGGCGTAACCGAAAGCTGGGAGGTTTACGTTAACCCTTACACCGCCAAGGCCATTGGCAAGCGGTTGATGAGTTCATCCGACGGCCCATTCCCAAAGACCTTTATAGGCTTTATTTTCGAGCTGCATTACGCCTTGTTTTTAGGTGAAGACCCTGGTTATCTGATTGTCGGTATCATGGGGGCTTTGTTGATAATTTCTACGCTGACTGGACTGATCGTCTGGTGGCCGTTGACCGGAAAATGGCGGCAGGCCGTCACGATCAAATTCAAGGCCAGCACTGAAAGGTTAAACTTCGACTTGCATAAGACTTTCGGATTTTATTCGGCAGTGGTGCTTATTCCGGTATTGTTTTCCGGTGTTTACATGGACATTCCCCAGCATGTAGTGCCTGTATTGGAGCTATTTTCACCAGCAACCTATCGTTACTGGTTTAAGTCTAATCCGACATCTGTAAAACCTTCGATTACGATGGCGGATGCAGTAAGCATTGCCGAAAAACGCTATCCCACAGGGCGAGCCGATTGGATTTACGGTGCAACCGAACCAACCGGGACTTACTCCGTTTGTAAGGATGGCGTGGAAGAAGCTGGTAGTCTATTGCACCGACGTTGCGTAGTGATAGACCGTTACAGCGGGGCAATCCTTGATGTTGACGATCCTGCAATTGGCACGGCGGGCGAGGTGTTCACGGATTGGCAATGGCCGCTGCACTCAGGGCAAGCCTTCGGTTGGACGGGGCGTATTCTGGTCTTCCTGAGTGGTCTGGCTTGTCCAGTGCTGTTTGTGACCGGGGTTATCCGCTGGCTGCAAAAGCGCAAAGCCAAACGTTTGCATAAATCTCAGCAGACGACAAACCGAATATTCCAACGACCTTAAATTTTCCTGATTGCGTACAAGTTTCCGCAACTTTATAGTTAAAAAAGACTCAAAAAGGATAATAAATTAAAGGAGATAGGGTCATGCCAATAAATAAAGTGCAATTTCAGCGGGGTTATAGCTTGCTTGAATTATTCAAAGACTATGGCACCGAAAACCAATGCTCTGAAGCGCTGTTCAAATGGCGCTGGCCGTCTGGGTTTCGTTGCCCCAATTGCGGTTCGGGTCGGCATAGTGTTGTAAAAACCCGGGAACTCTACCAGTGCACGGACTGCCACCATCAAGCCTCGTTGATTAGTGGGACTATTTTTGAACAAACCAAGTTGCCATTGACGACCTGGTTTTTGGCGATCCACTTGATCACACAAGCCAAAACGGGACTCTCGGCATTGGCACTCATGCGACAAATCGGTGTGTCGTACAATACCGCCTGGAGCATGAAACAGAAGATCATGCAGGTGATGAAAGAACGCGACGACAGTAAACCGTTGAGCGGGATCGTCCAACTGGATGATGCCTATTGGGGTGGCGAGCGTCGCGGCGGTAAAAGGGGACGAGGTGCCGCCAACAAAGTTCCGTTGGTTGCGGCGGTGTCGCTGAATGAAGACGGACATCCTGTTTCGATAAACATGAATGTTGCCAAAGGCTTCCGGCTCACCGAAATAGCCCGCTGGGCAAAACAGCATGTACAACCCGGCAGCACGGTCATTTCAGACGGGTTGCCTTGCTTTTCAGCCGTAACCCAGGCCAGATGCGGCCATATCTGCATTGTCACGGGCGGCGGCCCACAAAGTGTTACCAAAGAAGAGTTTACTTGGGTAAACACCATGATAGGCAATGTGAAAAATGCCATCACGGGCACTTACCATGCGATCAACCCCAAACATTTGCCCAGGTATCTCGCCGAATTCTGCTATCGGCATAACCGCCGTTTCCATTGGAAGACATGCTGCCTCGCTTTGCGTATGTTGCCGTAAGGACGCCGCCTATGCCTGGCCGGCTGTTGAAATTGGCTGAGGCTTATGGGTAATCAGGTAAATTTTTGCCGTCTGGCTGTATAACATTAACATTTGGTGGCTTTTGGCAGAATCAAAACCGCTCATTTGCTGGTGTGTTTTGCTATGTCACGTTACGACGCTGTGTAATCCAGCATTTGGTGGAT
>JABFSV010000388.1 GCA_013140405.1 Methyloglobulus sp.
GTTGTTTAGCTAAGCTATTAGGGCTTTGCTTAAAGTGAGCAAGCATCAAATTTCACAAGGTTGAATCAATCGGGACAGCCATACAGGAATCACCCAAACGCACAATCCCGTCAGATAAAACTTCGGCCCTTAAGCCGCCATTATGGGTAAATACTTTGATGATTTCCTTTTGTGATATTGAATATTGCGGAAGTTGCCGTGCAAGCAAGCGGCAGGGTTCACATAGTTCTACGCCTTTGCATAATACGTCACCCACGCGAAATGTTTTGCCAACCAAGCCGTTCAGCCGTATGCCCCGGGTCAGGAAGTTTCGCCGGGTGGCGTTCAGGTTGATAGTCAGTCCATAGGTTTCATTGAACTCTTCAATTGCCTCTATTTCGATGAGCGTTAGGTTTCGCCCAGGGTTTTTTTGGCTTTGACCAAAAAACCGGTCGCCAACTATGCCTTTTCCTCTTTTTAGTTGTACGGCTTCAATGGCTAATTGTTCAGCATGTTTGCTTGGGGCAACAAAAATGGCAGTGATATGGCCTGTCATAATGGGATTTATAGAAGGAGTGGTATTTAAAATCTTGTAATGGTATCGCTTGTTAAGGCGATGGTTTTGGGCGATTGCAAGCGAGTGGGAGTAAATACATGCCTATCGTAAGCCATAGTCCGATCAGTAGATAGCAAGCAAAATAAATCAGCATAGCAGTGATACTGTTTGCTTGTTGGCTCACTAACAGTTTACCTGTGCTATCAAGCAGTATGATCCCGACGATACCGAGTCCTGCGATGCTTGATTTTAGCTTCTTGTTGATAGCAACCTTTTCATGTAAGGCTTGCGTTTTGCCAATGCACAGGCCTAAGAAAATACCTATAGCCAAGCCTCCCATGTAGCTTGACAGAAGTCCAGGCGTGAAAAAAGCGGCTATGGCAATTATCACGAATCCGATAGCCCAAGGCATCTTTCGGGCGGATGTCATTTGATGCCATAGTCCTTGTTCTTCTAAACGGATAAATAAGGTTAATAGTAACAGGGCGAATGTAGTCCCGACAATTACATCCGAGACAAAGTGTACACCCCAATACACGCGGGCGATACCGCAGCCAGTCAATACAGTAATCAGCAAGTAGAAGCCTGTTCTTTGTTTTTGTTGGGGTAACAAGCGCTTGAATGAGTGCCAGCAATAACCCCAAAATGCAGTGCCGACCAAAACATGGCCACTGGGCATACCAAATCCGTAGGCTTCCATGCGTTGTAGTTCGGGCATTAAGTGAAAGGGGCGTGGGAGGGCAAAGATGATTTTCAAGATATTGCTTGATTCGGCAGCCGTAATTAATAGCAGCACACATCGTACCCCAGTTTGCCATCCTGAATAGGCCCAAATGATGGGGGCTAAAATGAAAAAAACTACGTTTTCGCCAGTCAAGTTCAGTATTCGGAATAATAGGTCAGCTTGGGGAGCAAGCTGGTTTTGAAGTTGGGCTATGATTTTTAGTTCGATTTTGTACAGGTTATTGATAGGTATCGTGTATTTAGTCAGTAATATTGTGCTGCTTTGCCATTCGGGATAACGGTTAAAATCGGGTAGTAATTTGATTTGATTGGGAAAGCGTAGGCTTTCTGCCTTAACGGATTGAGGGCTGTCTAAGTAGACCTGCCGTATTTCGACTGAAAAATCGGGTGCAGGTAAAGCATAAACAATTGGCCTTGATTCAAAGCCTTGCGTAGATAAAATGGGGATAGGCGTGTAGCTTCTGCATATAAACTGGGCGGACTGATCAGCGCTTTCTATTTGTGGGCCAACAGTAACGCGTAATCCGGTTTCTTCGTAGGTTTCGCGTCGGGCGGCCTGTTCAGGGCGTTCCTCTCGATTGATATAACCACCAGGAAAAGACAGGCGGTTGCTTAGGGAATCCTGTACTAACACGATTTTATCGTTAACGAAAATAACGCAAGCAGCGCCTTTATAATCCTGCGCCCAAGCAGGCGCGACCAATAGTGAGTAGCTGATGATCCGCAGTAAAAAATAAGCTAGGATTAAAAATGAATTGTCGGATTTCAAGCCAATAGATATTTTGGTTAAATTTGGACTATTACATAACAAGCGATAACCGACAAGTTATTTGACCAAGTAGTTTCAGGCGAGGCGTTGATGGTGAACGCTTTAGCTTAGCAATCCGCTAAAAGTGTACGAAAGCCGTTGATTTGTAAATTGGCAATAGGGCTGAAAGGTAGCTTTACATGAAAATTACATATAACCACCCGTATTCACATCATTTATATCGCCCAAGCAGTTGCTAGAAGCGCCTTAATATTGGAAGTGTAGGTTGAGGAAAAGGAGTTTTTGTGGTCTAATGCGAGCGTTTTGTATCCTTGTAATTAATGTGCCTGACTAAGTTGACTTTGCTTAGGAATGGTTTCATTGCAACGCGTCTGGAGAGCGGGCTATCAATGCAATTTCTTATTAAAAAAGGTTTGGACATCCCAATAACGGGAGAGCCCAAGCAAGTTATAGAGAATGGTAACAAGGTTAAATCTGTTGCAATTCTGGGGATGGACTATGTAGGTATGAAACCTACCATGATGGTCAATGAAGGGGATACGGTCAAATTAGGGCAAATCCTGTTCTCTGACAAGAAAAACCTCGGCGTTGTTTACACTTCCCCTGCTGCTGGTGTCGTCAAAAATATCAATCGCGGTGAGAAGCGCGTTTTGCAGTCCGTTGTTATCGAATTAAAAGGTTCTGAGCAAGAATCGTTCGATAAATACAAGGAAACAGAGTTATCAGCACTGGACATGGAAAAGATTAAGGCCAATCTTGTGAAGTCCGGTTTATGGACAACTTTACGGGCTAGACCTTACGGTAAAATTCCAGCGGTCGATAGTAAGCCGAAATCTATTTTCGTGACCGCAATGGATACCCGCCCATTGGCAGCAGACCCAGCGGTTATTATTAAAGAGCGCAGTGCTGATTTCGCTAATGGCTTGGTGGTCTTATCCAGATTAAGCGAAGGTAAGGTTTACGTCTGCAAGGCAAAAGGTGCTGATATTGCGGCAGGTGATAATAGCTCAGTTGAGGTTGCCGAGTTTTCAGGTCCCCATCCTGCCGGATTACCTAGCACCCACATTCATTTTATTGATCCAGTTAGTGTCGATAAGTTTGTGTGGCACGTTGATTATCAGGCGGTTATGGCAATCGGTGCCTTATTTACTACCGGTAAACTGAATGTTGAGCGCGTTATTTCGCTTGCGGGGCCTACGGTAAAAAATCCCCGATTAGTCCGCACCCAAGTTGGGGCTAATACCGATGATTTGGTGGCTGGCGAGCTCTCGGATGTTGAAAACAGGGTAATTTCTGGCTCTGTATTGTATGGTCATCAGGCATCGGATTGGGCAAGCTATCTAGGATGCTACCATCTCCAGGTATCTGCATTGCAGGAAGGCCGCGCCCGTGAGCTTTTTGGTTGGATCGTGCCAGGCAAAGACAAATATTCCGCGTTAGATGTCTACATCAAAAGCCGTCAAGATCGTAAGTCGCACCGGAAATTCCCGCTAACGACTGATAAGAATGGCAGTAATAGGGCGATTGTGCCGGTTGGCATTTATGAAACAGTCATGCCAATGGACATTTTGCCGACACCGTTGCTTAAGTCTATGGTGGTTGGTGATACCGACCAAGCGCAATTGCTGGGTTGTCTTGAGCTGGATGAGGAAGATGTGTCCTTGTTCACCTTCGTCGATCCTGGCAAGCATGATTTCGGTCCGGTACTGAGAGCGAATTTAACTAAAATTGAGAAGGAAGGGTAATGTCGGCTAGAGATTTTTTAGACAGGCTAGAGCCGCATTTTACAAAAGGCGGGAAACTCGAAAAATATTTCGGGTTATACGAGATGGTGGATACTTTCATCTACACCCCAGCCGATGTAACACGCGGCACTACCCACGTTCGTGATGGTAACGACCTGAAACGGACGATGACGTTTGTGGTCATAGGGACTTTCTTATGTGTGCTGATGGCGATGTATAACACGGGTTATCAGGCCAACCATGCGATGGAAGTCATGGGTACGAAAGAAATTGCTAACTGGCGCGGCATGTTCATGTCCCTGTTCGGCTATAACGCCTCGAATCCATTGTCCAATTTTGTGCATGGCGCATTGTATTTCTTGCCAATCTACGTAGTTACTTTGGCAGTAGGCGGTGTCTGGGAAGTATTGTTTGCGACGGTGCGCGGACATGAAGTCAACGAAGGTTTTTTAGTTTCATCAATGCTCTATACCTTGATTATGCCGCCCGATATGCCTTTGTGGCAGGTGGCATTGGGCATTTCATTCGGTATCGTTATCGGCAAGGAGGTATTTGGCGGTACAGGCAAAAACTTCCTTAATCCCGCGTTAACCGGACGAGCCTTTTTGTATTTTGCTTATCCTGCTTCCATTACGGGTGATTCTGTTTGGGTGGCTGTTGATGGTTTTACCGCCGCAACACCTTTGGCTTTAGCAGCAAACGGTGGGCTTGAAGCAGTTTATGCGGCAAATTATAGTTGGATGCAGTCGTTTCTCGGTTTTGAACCTGGCTGTCTGGGCGAAACCTCAACGCTTGCCTGTTTGGTAGGTGCGGCGTTTTTGCTTTATACCAGAATTGCATCGTACCGGATTATGGGCGGTGTTTTTCTTGGAATGGTGGCGACATCGTTGTTATTTAATATGATTGGTAGCGATACTGATCCTATGTTCACAATACCGTGGTATTGGCATTTGACGATGGGCGGTTTCGCATTCGGTATGGTTTATATGGCAACCGATCCTGTCAGTGCGGCGATGACCGATACGGGGCGTTGGGTATATGGGGCGTTGGTCGGGATTATGACGGTGCTTATCAGGGTGGTCAATCCGGCTTTCCCCGAAGGGATTATGTTGGCGATTCTGTTTTCCAATATGTTTGCGCCCACTATTGATTACTTCGTTATACAAGCCAATATCAGAAGAAGGATGAAACGTCATGCTTAATATCATCAAGAAAAACGAGCAATACGTAAAATTCTGTGCGCGACTGGACAACTGTGAACATTACCAGAAATTCTTGGTTTACAAGAATAAAGTGTTGGCAATGGGCAATGATAGCTTGGAAAAAACCATAGCGATTGCGGTAGCCCTTTGCTTGGTGTGTGCGGTGTTGGTGTCTTTTGGTGCGGTTGCGTTGAGGCCATTGCAGGCATACAACAAAAATCTGGACATGAAGAAAAATATTCTTGAAGTCGCGGGTTTGATGAAAGAAGACACTAATATAGACACAGCCTTCGCCGAACAAATTGAGCCTAAAATAGTCAATTTGGAGACGGGCGAATATGATGAATCCGTCAACGCGGATGAATACGACCAACGTAAAGCGGCCAAAGATCCTGCTCAGAATATTGCCATTCCTAAAGCCAAAGATATTGCCCACATCAGGATAAAAGCCAAGTTAGCTAAGGTTTTTCTGGTTAAAGAAGGCGATAAAATTAAGTCCATCATCTTGCCAGTCAGTGGTTATGGCTTGTGGTCTACGCTGTATGGCTTTCTATCTTTGGATGCTGATGGGCAAACTGTGCAAAGTATCAACTTCTATGACCAAGCGGAAACTCCGGGATTGGGTGGCGAAGTTGTCAACCCCAAGTGGCGTGCGCTTTGGAAAGGAAAGAAGGTCTATGCTGAAAGCGACCAGCCTTCTATGGACAAGGGTTCTATTGAAGAAGCGGATATTGGTGAGCCGGCATTAGCCTTAATTAAAGGCGTTGTAGACAACGACAAACCAGGTTCACAATACCAAGTGGATGGTTTGGCTGGGGCAACATTAACCAGTACCGGTGTCACTAATTTGGTCAGATACTGGATGAGCAAAGAGGGTTTTGCTCGTTATTTAAGTAAAGTAAGGGTTAAAGGGGGCTAAGTCATGAGTGCAGTATTAGGCGATGATCTGAAAAATGCGATATTAAACGATGAGACTAAAAAGGTAATAATCGATCCCTTAGTCAATAATAATCCGATCACCTTACAGGTTTTAGGGATTTGCTCTGCTTTGGCGGTGACATCCCAGATGTCAACATCCTTGATTATGGCGTTAGCCTTGACCTTGGTGACGGCATTTTCCAGCGCAGCCATTAGTGCGATTAGAAAGCACATACCAGGCAGCATCCGTATTATTGTGCAGATGACCATTATTGCTTCATTGGTTATCGTCGTTGACCAGATACTGAAAGCTGTTGCTTACGATGTCAGCAAGCAATTATCGGTTTTCGTCGGTCTCATTATCACCAATTGTATCGTGATGGGACGTGCCGAAGGTTATGCGATGCAAAATCCACCTTTAGAAAGCTTTATGGATGGCATTGGTAACGGTGCAGGTTATAGCTTGATATTGATTATTGTGGCATTTTTCCGCGAGACATTGGGTTCCGGCAAACTGTTAGGGTACGAAGTTTTTAAACTCACTAAAGATGGCGGCTGGTACGATCCCAATGGTTTGATGTTATTGCCGCCCAGCGCGTTTTTTATTATCGGTATCATTATATGGTCAGTTCGCCAATGGAAGCCTGAACAGAGGGAAAACGTTGATTTTAAAATCATGTCAATTTCACATGGCGAAGGAGCGCATCACTAATGGAAGGCTACATCAGTTTATTTGTTAAAGCCGT
>JABFSV010000079.1 GCA_013140405.1 Methyloglobulus sp.
ACTCCGCCCAGACAGTCGCCACATAAGCAGGCTTACCCTTAGCTAAATAGCGGTCAAACGCTTCTTGTTGGCTAGAAACATGATTCTGCGAGACCAGGAAATCGGCAAAATGGGTACGGGTAATCATACTGTCACCCGCAGACTTCATCACGGCAGCTAACGCGCCCGGAATGCGCTTTTTTTTCAACTTGGCGGCAATTTGCTCGGCGCGTTCAAGACGAATAATCTGTAGTTGTCGTGTTGCTTCGTGTAACGGCGCATAACCCGGGTCGATACCCAAACCCACAATATGAAAAGTCTTGCCCTGCCAACTTGCCGACAGCTCTATCCCTGCAAGCAATTTGATATTCGTCTTGTTTGCGGCAAGTTCTGCCTCTTCATATCCAGCCGTCGTATCATGATCAGTCAAGGCCAATACGGTTACGCCTTGCTCATGCGCCCGTTGCACCAACGATGTTGGTGACAACACTCCATCCGAAGCAGTTGAGTGGCAATGAAGATCGTATTTTTCAACCATAAGCCGTTATTTTGATAAGAAATAAAACGCGATACCAAGGAGATAGGAAACCTATAGATTAGGATTTAACTATATTGACTGGGTGAAATTATACCACCCTTGAAGATGCAAAAATGTCCAAGTTACCTTGTTATACCTGCAAATATATGCGTTATTGCTGTTTCAAATAGTCCACTAATACCTACCGTCGGCAATTTCGCTCGTTCCCAAGCTCTGCTTGGGAATGTTGTTTTGCAAGCTGGAGCTTGCCTCGTCGGTTCCCAATCTGGAGATTGGGAACTAGCGTAAAAATGCCCAAGTTACCTTGTTATACCTGCAAATCTACCCGTTATTGCTGTTTCAAATAATCGACCAAAACCTCGGACATTGGCTTACCGCCAGCAATTTGGTTGACTGATGCCCAGCTAGATACCGGATAAGTCTTGTTTGCACCCAAAAGAGAACCGTTAATTAGCCGCATTTGGCTGATTCGCTGCCCGAATTCAGCATGTGGATCGCAATGAAAAGTCATGCCCCCTACCCTCACCATGTCACCACCTTGTTGATAATAAGGGTCTTTATTGAACAGGTTATCCGCCGCATCCTCCAGAATGGCTTTTATTTCACTGCCTGTCAGGTTTCGACGCGTGGTGTTGGGATAGGTAATTGCTGTGTGATTCATCACATCTTCATAAGTAATCGGCTGCTCTGGCAATAAAGCCGTCCCCCAACGAAATCCAGGCGATAAGGCGATTTGGGATTCGTTAACTTCACGCAACGCATCCAAAAGCAACTGATCGAACGACCCCTTATAAGTGTCGCGCCGATACAGCAGCTTATCGGCAACCGCCAGGGGCTGTTGCAATTTTTGCAGATAAGGTTGTCTTACCTTACCAATCAAAGATTGCATTTCCGCATCCGGTTCAAGCAGATTGGAAAAAACGGGCAATAATCGGTAGCGTAAATCGCGCAAACGATTTTGACTAATGTCCAAATCCAACACCGCCAGAAACTTGCCATGACTGCCGGCATTAGTCACGCAGGTTTTACCGTTGCTATTTTCCACCCAGATTGGCTTAGGGATAGCATCATGGGTATGCCCCCCTAAGATCACATCAATGCCCGTCACTCTGGATGCCAGCTTTAAATCAATATCCATACCATTATGGGAAAGCAGGATAACCGCATCGGCACTTTTTTGATGCCTGATCTCATCAACCGTTTGTTGCAAACTCTGTTCCTGAATACCAAACTGCCAATCTGGAATTAGCCGTTTTGGGTTAGCGATAGGCGTATACGGATAAGCCTGCCCGATAATGGCGATGCGGGCATTGTTGAATTCCTTGATGATATAGGGCTTAAACACCGAAGTCGATTCCGCACCGGAAGCAAACTGCGCTTCTTCAGTCAGCGACACGTTTTGAGCGACAAAATCACCTTTAAACTGTTTGATATTATCCAACACCTGGGCGCTACCATAAGTAAACTCCCAATGTCCGGTCATCACATCCACGCCCAACATATTGCAAGCCGCCAACATATCCGCACCTTGCGTCCATAATGAAGTCGCCGAACCCTGCCAGGTATCGCCGCCGTCCAGGAGCAGGAAATTACCATGTGCGCTGGACTGCTTAATCTGCTTGATTAAAGTCGCTAAATGCGCGAATCCACCCATTTTTCCAAAGACCATCGCCGCTTCTGAAAAATCAAAATACGTAAACGCATAAGCCTCCCGTGAACCCGACTTGATGCCGAAAAAGTCAAGGAACGCTTGTCCGGTCAAATGCGGCGGTTTACCAGAAGAACCACCAACACCAATATTGGCAGAAGGCTCGCGGTAGTAAATCGGCTGCAACTGGGCATGGCAGTCGGTCATGTGGAGTAAAGTCACATTTCCGAAATCAGGCGCGGGATAAAGTGTGGCAGGCAGGGAAGAGAAGCAGGAGGTCAAGACGGGTGAAAACCCCATTAAGCCCAAATACTGCAAAAACTGACGACGGATCATGGTATTAACCTTAGCCTATATCCGGCCAATGCCAGGAAGGCGCATCCAACAAGCCTTGCCCGACAACTTGTGTTTGTCCAAGGTTTTTTTCCAGTGCGATGGAATTGCACTCTTCGGCTTGCTCAAGTGCAGCAATCAGTCGTGTGGCATGGGATACTACCCATATTTGAGTTGATTGCGACGCACGGATGATTAATCGAGCCAGCGCCGGAAGCAGATCGGGATGTAAACTGGTTTCAGGCTCGTTTAACACCATCAAGGGCGGTGGCCTGGGTGTCAGCAATGCCGCCACCCAAAGCAAATAACGTAATGTGCCATCGGACAATTCCGCACCCGATAACGGCCTTAACAATCCATGTTGATAAAGCTGCACCGTAAATCGGCCATCCTGAATTGCGATTCGCAACCTTGCTCCAGTAAAAGCATCGGAAATAGCGTCGTCTAGCGCGTTGGGATCGCCAATTTCAATGATAGTTTGCAAAGCGGCAGCTAAATCCCTGCCATCATGATGCAACACTGGGGTACGCGTACCAAGCTGGGGTAATCGGGCTGGGGCTTCAGAATCGGTGCGAAAATGGTCATAAAACCGCCAACTCCTAATTTGCTCCCTTAAGGTAAAAACTTCGGGTGTTCTGGCTGGATCAGCAATTTGGCTGAATAGGCTTTCAAAACTGGGGGCATGTTGCGAGATGACATCCCAACTTTTATTGGCACGGACTTTAATCATTGCTCGATCTCGATCAACCAAGAGGCTTGCTGGTCGAAACGCATTGCCCGCCCAGATACATTCGCGTTTTATTTCTGGATCTAACCCAAACGCAGAACGTGATGGCGTTGGTAATCCAAGGGAAATTGCATAGCTAAACTCATCCCCAGAAAAGCCCAGCCTTAACCGAAAAGGCTCTTTCCTTTTTCCACCTTGTATCGGAACATCACCATCAATCATACCTTTAGATAGCTTTTCCGGCCCCGCCCAAAACGTCGAACCCAGCCCACCTTCTTTCGCCAAGGAATTAACCACACCCCCTTGCGCCGTTTCCGCCAACAATCGCAAGGCACGGTATAAATTAGATTTGCCGCTGGCGTTTGATCCCGTAATGACATTTAACGAACCTAAAGGGATAGCTAAGTTAAGTAAAGACCGGTAATTACTGACTGCCAATGTATTAATCATGATTAGAATGCTTGTACTTTGGGAAAGAGTAGCGAGCCTTAAATTCAAACAGACCAGCTATTAAAACGTTTAATCTTCATAAATATGGGTATTCAGAATTTAGTGACGAGAAGGAGGAATATTAACATTGGTAACGATTTGGAAGAACATTGAAATCCTGATCCAAAATCGCCAAAGCCAAACGTTACAATATTGATAGCTGTTGGGAGTCAAGCAGGCACCGTCATTCTTTTGGATTGGCAAGACTGTAATTGGAGAATGCACCGTACGGGCGTGATGATTTCGATTGAATCTAGCTAAGCTATACCAATAAGTTTTCATGCGCTGGTTCCCAATCTGGAGATTGGGAATCGACAAGGCAAGCTCCAGCTTGCAAAACAACATTCCCAAGCAGAGCTTGGGAACGAGCGAGCGAGCGAAAGCCAAGCGCTGTATTGACGATAGCAGCTATTAGGTGTCAAGTAGATACTGTCTTTCTTTCGGATTGGCAAGACTGCATTTGAAGAATGCACCGCGTGGGGCGTGATGATTTCGATTGAATGTAACTAAGTTGTACGCTCTACATGCAATCTCCATAGCCTTTATTGTTGGGTTTCAGAGAATAGCTTATGATTAGGGCTTGAAACTCGGTTGCGGGTAGAAAGTATGCGGCAATAGGTCGCGCTAACCTGCGATGCCAACACAGGATTTCCAATCGACACCATGAATATGAACCTCAGCCTTTACGAAATTCGGGTAATAGGTTGCTTGATCGAAAAAGCAATCACCACACCCGACCAATACCCCCTTTCACTGAACGCGTTGGTCAACGCATGCAACCAAAAAAGCAATCGGGATCCCGTTTTGGAATTGAAGGAGACCTCAGTACAAGATACCGTGGACGGACTGATTAAAAAATTCCTGGTGAGCCGTGGCTATGGCAGCCGCGTCACAAAATATCAACATCGCTTCTGTAACAGCGAATTTGGCACTCTGCAACTATCAGAAAAAGCCACAGGCATTATCTGCGAATTGTTCCTTCGTGGCCCACAAACGCCTGGAGAATTACGAAACCGCACAGAACGCTTGTGCAAATTCGACGATGTGAACGAAGTCGAAGCCGAACTTGCAAGCCTAATGGCGCGGGATGAGCCATTAGTCGTCAAACTTCCCCGCGAGCCTGGGAAGCGTGAATCACGTTATGCCCATCTATTCAGTGGTTTACCCCAACCATCTACCTTATCGACAACGGAAAGTGACAAGATTGAAACCGAAGCCCCTGACCGGGAAAGAATTGATGCCCTGGAAAAGCAAGTATACGAGCTGCAACTGAGCCTTGATGATCTTCGGCAGAAATATGAACGTCTGGCTGAATAAAATCTCGAACAAGCCGATTAGGTATAATGTTCATACCCACTTAAGTTCCAACAAGCGAATGATTTGCTGCAAATAGGTATATTGTGTCTGCCCTATTGTAAAACCTATGTTTTACAACGGGTTAAAAACATGTTACTGTGCGAAGCATGTGTGCTTTGATTTTCTGTCGTTCTTTTTGGGGGACTTACATGACAAGAGGAACGCAACAATGTCGACAATCGGTATGTCGGAAATGAAATTACACGCCCTACAGCTAGCTGCGTCTAACGCCCGTCCGAGCGGACACCGTTCGTTGCCACTCACACTGCCGCTCAACTTTGTTAGTTAGGCTTCAAGTCGGAGCGATCATTAAAATCTATTTATGTTGATCAAAGGAGGCTATGTGTTAAAAACCGCCTGTTTCTTAACTCTGACTTTCTACACATCCTTTGTTTTTTCCGAGGAATTCCAACGTGCGTATGTATGTGAAAAGGATATCGGCGGAGACCTGATTTTTGTTTTCGAGGCTGATCTACCCACTTTAAAAGACGCAACTTGCTCCATCATTGAGTACAAAAAATCTAATGAGAATGGAATTTATAAATGCTATAACCGTGAGGGTGGACATCGCTACTCCAACGAACCAATCAAAATGCGAGTTGATGCGGGGTGTAAGCTTGTAATCAAGCCCCAAAACAAGCCTCCTTTTTATGAAAAATTGTTCTCACGCTGAGAATCATGAAAAATCTCTAGTCCGTGGTTAATGATTACACCAGTGTTAGTTCAAGATCGAATTGTATATCCATAGGCGCAAGTCCGTTAGGCACAATAACCAACCGGTTTTGCGCCGAACGCCCTTTCCTGGGCTACCATGTCGGTCAAAAGGGACGCGTTCCTTACCTTGACGTTAGGTTGCTCTCTTCATCCGCAATAGCCAAGGTAGCACGAAAGTTAATAAAAAAACTCACACACGCGGTGAACACGGCAACGAACACATAAAACATAGAGGCAGTAACACACATGGAACTCACTCCTGAATTAACAACTGGTTTGGTGGCAATAGCTTCTGCGCTCGTGGGCGCAATGCCCGGTATCGTTTCTGGCTTCTTTACCCGCAAAGCAGATGACAAGAAGCAATTGCGAGAACTGGTTATGAAAACCACCGCAGAGAACTGGCGCTTTGTCGCGGAAAACACCAAGGCAATACTTCCGTTTGAGCACTACATGCTTCACACCGCCATGATGTGTGATCTCGCTTTCTCCGGCGAAGAAATTACCGAAGAACGCACGACCGCCCATCTTGCGAAAGTCGATGCGGTAATGCGAGTACTTGAACAACATGCTAAGTCCGTATCTAACATCAAATAAAGGCCATAAGTTGCGCTAAACATAAGGCCATAAGATGTGTTAAACATAGGATGCTGCCTACGCAAGGAGGCGCATCGTTCGGGTTACTCATTCCCATCAATATCAAACTGCCCCGAATGTCCTCAAGCGGGGGGATAAAAGCCTTGCGCCACAAACTGGTGAAAACTAGAATGCGGCCAATCCACAACCCGCCGTACCCAACCATGTTTGACTGGATTCCAATGGATATAATCC
>JABFSV010000509.1 GCA_013140405.1 Methyloglobulus sp.
AAGTCATACGTCCTCACATTGGGTGAAGGAATTAGCATCCTGTCTTCACCTGGAAAACTCGCATCAACGCCACCGTTAAAGAAAAATGTAACATGGGCATATTTTTCAGTTTCTGCGAGACGCAGTTGGGTCATGCCCAAATTCGACAAATATTCGCCGAGGCTGTTTTTAATATCCACTGATGGAAACGCAACCGGATAATCAAAATCTTCGTGATATTCAGTTAAGGTTGCATAGCAACCGTTGTGCGGCGTATAGTCACGGTCAAATCCGGTGAAATCAGCATCGGTGATGGCTTGGGATATTTCCCGCGCCCGGTCAGCACGGAAATTCATGAACACCACGGAATCTTCTGGATCAAGCGTAACAGCTTGGCCTTCGGCATCTAAGACGACCGTAGGCAGGACAAATTCATCATGCTCACCTCGGGTATATGAAGCGTTTAAACCCTCAAGCGCAGAACTTACGCGATAACTGCCTTCGCCTTTGGCGATCAAGTCGTAGCCTAGCTTGACCCTATCCCAGCGTTTATCCCTATCCATGGCATAAAAACGACCAACGATGGATGCAATCCTGCCCACACCTAATGCCTTGAATTTTGCTTCCAGTAATTCGATGGAAGCGGCGGCGCTCTGGGGCGGTACATCCCGCCCATCCAAAAAGCCGTGCAGATAAATATTACGTAATCCACGTTTTGCTGCCAGTTCTATCATCGCCAAGATTTGGGATTCATGGCTATGCACGCCGCCTGGAGACAATAAGCCCATTATGTGCAGGGCTTTACCCTTTTCCTTGGCGGCATCAACAGCTTGACATAAAACTGGATTGGTATAAAAACTGCCGTCCTTGATCGCATCATTGACCTTGGAGAAATCCTGCGGCACATAGCGGCCTGTGCCGATATGGATATGCCCAACCTCTGAGTTGCCCATTTGTCCATCGGGCAGGCCGACGACTTCGCCGGCACAATCCAGCAACGTCATGGGATAATCTTTTTGCAAACTGTCCCAGCAGGGCGTGTTCGCCATTGCAATGGCATTATTTTCTTGTTCTGTGGAATATCCAAATCCATCCAGGATCAGCAATACAACAGGTTTTGGCCGACTCGACATCTTACTTTTTATCTCCAGACACTTGTAAACAACCCATAGGCTATGGGACTAAATTCTTTTTTAAGCATCCCACAAACATTACCCGAATTACGCCGAAATAAGGTATCATTCGCCAAATTTATCGGAATTACCATGGTTATGGTGGGATGAACACGCGCAAACAAAGGTGATTATACTAAATATGCGCTAGCGTGGGTGTGTAAAAATACCCCAAATGAGCCTCCTTCAAATCATAAATCAATCAAAGTAGACATCCTTCACTATCATGCCATTATCAGAAACATTTACACCAGAGCGTTTCATAGAATTCATTTTAAACCACTACATATTAGCGCTCGCGTTGGTGGTTGTGACATATCTATTAATTCAGGAACTGTTTGACTCAGCGCTTAAGAAATTCGGTTTTGTGTCGCCGTTGCTTGCCGTAACCAAAATGAACAATGGCAATACTGTGGTGATTGACGTGCGCGAACACGATGAGTTCAATAAAGGCCATATTGAAACTGCGGTAAACCTGCCCTTGAGCAAAATCAAAGATCACACAGGTAACCTTGACACTTATAAAAACAATCAGGTTTTGATTATTTGTCAGGATGGTACGCGCTCATCTACGGCAGGAAAAATAATCACCAAAGCAGGGCTTAAGGACGTTTTTGTTATTACTGGCGGCATGCAATCCTGGCAAGAAGATTATAAATTGCCGATTAAAGTTAACCGTAAACACAAGGCTGGCGCTTGATTGCCGAGGTAATCAAAAAAAATTACCAGCAAAACCCAAACTATTCGCAACAACATCAAACATATAAACATGGCCGAAGAAAACAACGCCCAAGAAAAACAATTCTCCATACAAAAGGTGTACACCAAAGACCTGTCTTTTGAAACGCCCAACGCGCCGAAAATTTTTCGGGAAAAATGGGAGCCTGTCGTGGACTTCAACCTGGGTACACACGTTGACAAGCTAGACGAAACCGTCTTTGAAGTCATCTTAACTGTGACGATCACCGTTAAAAGTGCAGACACCACCGCTTATCTGGTCGAAGTCAATCAAGCCGGTATCTTTACGCTGGATAATTTCACCGAACAAGAAATCGGCCCCATGCTGGGCAGTTTTTGTCCTAATATTTTGTTCCCTTATGCACGGGAAGTTGTCTCGGATCTGGTCGCAAAAGGCGGTTTTCCCCAGTTGCTGCTTGCACCCGTAAATTTTGATGCGTTATACGGTCAACATTTGCAACAACTCCAACAACAAGCCGCTGGATCAAACAGCATCAACTAGCTTGGTTGGTCAAAAAACTTGAGCCAAAAACTAACTCTGCTTGGCGCGGGTTCCTGGGGTACGGCGCTTGCCATTCTGGCCGCCAGAAATGGCAGTCAGGTTTTATTGTGGGGGCATAACGAAGAGCATATCGCGGCTCTCGCAAAAGAAAGGAAAAACCAGCGCTACTTGCCTGGCTTGGATTTTCCAGACGGTATAACCGTTACCGCTGACCTGAAAAAGGCGGCTGAATTCAGTGATTTAATCCTGTTATCTGTACCCAGTCATGCCTTCAAAAGTACCCTGATTGCTCTCAAGCGTCAGGGTTCGTCAAAAGACCTAAAAATAGCTTGGGCGACCAAAGGCTTTAATCCTGAAGATGGCTTATTGCTTCATCAAGTAGTCGCTGACGTGTTTACGCCAAATACATTTGCCGCCATTCTTTCCGGGCCTACGTTTGCCCGCGAGGTAGCCGCAAACCTTCCTACCGCCATTACCATTGCCTCCAAGCAAGCCGAATTTGCAAATCAACTGGCAGACATACTGCACAGCGACCGTTTTCGGGCGTATACCAGTTCTGACATCATAGGTGTGGAAGTCGGCGGTGCGGTCAAAAATGTGCTGGCGATTGCCGCTGGTATTGCGGATGGCTTAGGTTTTGGTGCGAACACCCGTGCCGCACTCATTACTCGTGGTCTTAGTGAAATCATGCGTTTGGGTATTAAGTTGGGGGGCAAGCAGGAGACTTTCATCGGGCTTGCTGGTTTGGGCGATCTTGTCTTGACCTGCACCGACAATCAATCCAGAAACCGCCGCTTTGGTTTGGCCTTAGGCCAAGGCAGGAATAAAACGTCCATCATCGACGAAATAGGGCAGGAAATTGAAGGCATATCAGCCGCGAGGGATACCTTGCTGCTTGCTCAACGGCATGGGATAGATATGCCTATCACTGAACAAACCTACAAGGTCTTGTACGAAGAGTTGAATCCATTACGTGCGGTTCAAAACCTGCTTGCCCGTGACCAGAAGGCAGAATCTTAGCAGTTTTTTACACTTTGGGACGGTTGGGCTAAAAACCCCAGCCTGACATCAGAAAGCTGGAGTTTCCATGAATCAATTGAATGACGTTAGTTCTTAGCCTTGAGCAAATCCCTGATTTCAGTCAGTAGTAATTCTTCTTTGGTTGGTGCTGGTGGCGCTTCTGGCGCAGCAACTTGGGCTTTTTTCATCTTGTTCATCATTTTGATAGCCATAAAGATGGCAAAGGCAACTATCGTAAAGTCAAAAATTGTCTGTACAAAATTACCATAATTAAGCATTACTGCCGGGGTCTTTTCATCGACAGCTTCTTTCAACGTTATTCCAAGCTTTGTAAAATCCACGCCACCTACCAATAATCCGATGAGGGGCATAACGACATCGGCAACGAAAGACGAAACTATCTTACCAAAAGCGCCCCCTATAATCACACCAACGGCCAAATCGACCACATTGCCTTTCATGGCAAATTCTTTGAACTCTTGCATCATACTCATAATCAATTTCCCTCATTCTCATGATAAATAGGTTTACTCTTGCTTTGACACAGCGTTTTGGTGGGCTGAATGTTCATCCGCCCACCTTACACCGACAGGCAATTATCGAATGAATGTGTTGAAAAGTATAGTTTTTTGGCGATTATCAAAACCCAATTCAATGTTTCAATCCCTAGTTTTTTGGTTTGTCATACACTTGTCATATTCAAACGGCTAAAATACTGGGTCTAAACTCGATTATTACTATGTCAAAAATAAATATCCTTATTGTTGAAGACGAAGCCGCTATCCGTGGAATGTTGACAATCGTTCTTGAACAAGCTGGTTTTGCGCCTATCGCAGCGGCAGAAGTTGATTCTGCCCAAAAAATACTTGCGGATAGTTGTCCTGACCTAGTCTTGCTGGATTGGATGTTGCCCGGCATTAGCGGTGTAGAGTGGGCCAGGCGTTTAAAAAAAGACCCCAGTTTTCGGGATCTGCCAATCATCTTACTAACTGCAAGGGGCGAGGAGGAGGATAAGGTGAGAGGGCTTGAGATTGGCGCGGATGACTACTTGACCAAACCGTTTTCCCCCAAAGAATTAGTCGCAAGGATACGCGCTGTATTACGTAGAAGTGGCAAGTTACAGGGCGCAACGCAAATCACCCTGGGTGGACTCATCCTTGACACCGAACAACACCGTCTGACTATTGGCGACAAGCAGTTGGATGTCAGCCCGACCGAATTCCGGTTAATGCAGTTTTTTATGACCCACCCCGATAAAGTGTTTAGCCGCACCCAATTGCTTGACCAAGTGTGGGGGCGTAGCGTCTATATTGAAGAGCGTACCGTTGATGTCCATATTCGCCGTTTGCGTAAAATTTTAGGCGATTACGGAAAAGAAGACTTGGTGCAAACAGTACGAGGTTTCGGTTACCGATTCTCACTGCTCGACTAACCCCTATTTATGACTGCATGGACAAAAGAAATTGGCTTAGCACTCCTGCTTTTGCTGGCCATATCAGTAATTGGCGGCCTAACAGGGTTTTTTATTCCGCTATTGTTCCTGTTAATAATCAGCCTGTTAATTTGGCAAGTCGTCCAGATTAACCGTTTTGAGCGTTGGATAAGTAAGGGTGGGCGGGGTAAGTACCCCAAAGCAAAAGGGATATGGGAAGATATTTATTACCACGTCTACCTCATCAAAAAAAGCGAAAAAAAACGCAAAAAGAAGTTGGGCAAAATCATCGACCAATTCAGGAAGTCAACAGACGCACTACCTGATGCCGCCGTTGTGTTGGGTAAGGAAGATGAAATCGAATGGGCGAATACTGCCGCAAAAAATGTACTGGGTTTGCAACCGTCAGACCGAGGGCAGCGTATCCCTAACCTTATCCGCTTTCCAATTTTTGTTCGTTATCTCAAAAGTGGTTTGTTCAACGAATCCATAACCATGCCGTCTCCCACCAACAGCAACATCACCTTGACGGTGAAAGTTGTCAGCTATGGTGCGGGCTTGCGCTTGTTGTTGGCGCAGGATGTGACGCAACTACGGAAAATGGAGCAGATGCGGAAAGATTTTGTCGCCAATGTTTCCCACGAGTTAAGAACGCCGCTGACAGTCTTAAAAGGTTATTTGGAAACGCTGCAAGAGCTGGATGAGCCGCTATCACCTTTACTGAGCCATTCGTTCCAGCAAATGCACGAGCAGACCGAACGTATGCAATACCTGGTTGACGACTTGCTGTTGTTGTCCAACCTTGAAACACAACCGAAGAAAACGCATTGCGTTGATATTCCGGCACTCTTAAGCAAAATCTGCAAAGAAACCGAAAACCTCAACAATAGCGCTGGACGTATTGAACTCACATTGGAAACCAATACCCACATCTACGGCGATGAGCAAGAGCTACGCAGTGCGTTTTCCAACCTGCTGGGCAACGCTTTGAAATATTCGCCCAAAGAATCCAAGGTTCAAGTGCGTTGGCAGCAAACCCCAGTAAATCTGGTGCTGGACGTAATAGACAAAGGCGAAGGCATAGCCGAATCGGAAATCCCAAGGATTACCGAGCGCTTTTACCGCATTGATGTCAAACGCGCCAACAAAGTATCAGGCACGGGATTGGGTTTGGCTATCGTCAAGCACGTACTGCTACGGCATGATGCCCGTTTAGTTGTTACCAGCGAATTATATAAAGGCAGTACATTTAGCTGTTGTTTTCCATCAGAAAGGGCGTGTTAAACCTTTCTTAACGAGCCAAACCCAGCTATCTAATCAAGCCATAGCCAATACCCGCATGGGACAAGCGTTAGATAACCTGTTCATCTTTTCACAAGAAGCCGAAGAGCCGTTTATCGGTTTGCAGCGATTGAAGTTATTGCCGGGTGAAAGTTTGTTGCTGGTCAGCGATGGCGTAACACTGCATCTGCCCGATGATGACTTGGCTGTTTGCCTTAGCGGCAATAATCTTGCCGCCAATGTCCAACGGATATTCGATGAGGTGATGGCGCAAGGTGCTGAGGATAATTTTAGCGCGGTGGTTATTGCGATTCATTAGAAAGTATTCGTATAAGGAGGATTTATATCTTTAATTCCTAAATGAAGTCGTAACCAGATAGCTTTTCAATAAACCAGCGCAAGACTTTACCCTTGTTCGAGGTTTTCCACGCCATGTTACCCAGCCGGACGGGGCATGTTGCCCCGTTCGTAGGATTTC
>JABFSV010000365.1 GCA_013140405.1 Methyloglobulus sp.
CTCATCAGTCAAATCACAGGCTTAACCCACTACCGAATTACTGAACAGCAGCAATAAACACCTTACATCTGTACCCAACATCCACTGTCAATAGGGAGAAAACCATGCTCAAACAAACATTTAAATCTTTAATTTTCATTATTTTGCTCAGCATTACCGCGAGCATTCAAGTTTCCGCAAACAACTTATCGAATCTTATAACGCCCAAGTTACTTACTGAAATTAGCAACGGAAACAACTTTACCTTCTCCCAAACAAATACAATTTCAGTAAAAAGTGGGGGAAAGTATGATGAGACTAAAGACCCAGCCTTACGTAGCGGCACGGAAAACTGGGAAGAACCGCAAGGCAGTTTTTTCGCCATACCTGCCGCCGTGGTAGGAATCATCCTCATCTTCCTGTTTTTTTATCGGGATTAGTTGGGCTTTACGTCCAGTGATGAACAATACATTGGATGTAAACTTTCAGCCCTTGAAAAAATAAAAGCCATCCCAATATTTGTTTGCAACGACAGTCGTTACTTGTATCAATTATTTTTTGGATACCCCATCCAAGGAGACTTTTATGGCACTTACACGTTACGAACCTTTTAATGTTTTGACCCAGTTGCAACGCGAACTTGACCACTTTCGAGGTGAAAGTGACGATGGCGGTGGTCGAATTGCCACCGCAGAGTGGGCACCGGCTGTGGATATCAAGGAAGAAGAAAACCGTTTTGTGATTCATGCCGATATTCCTGGCGTAAACCCAGAAGATATCGACATCAGCATGGAAAAAGGTGTTTTGACGATTAAAGGCGAAAAAAACACTGAAGCCAAAACGGAAAAAGACAACTATAAGCGGGTTGAACGTATTTATGGATCATTCTACCGCCGCTTTAGTTTGCCCGATACGGCAGATAACGATGCGATCAGCGCAAAATCCAGAAATGGTGTGCTGGATATTGTGATTCCTAAACGGGAAGCTGTGAAACCTAAAAAAATCAGCGTATTGTCAGAATAATTGGCTGATAGTTTGTGATAAATCCACAACACGGCATCTTCGGATGCCGTTTTTGTTTGCTGTAAATGCCGACTAAGTTAGAGCCAAGTGTTTTCGAATAGGTCAGCTTGAACGAGCTGAGATTGTTTCTGGGTGTCATCAAATGACGATAAGGTAATTCCTAGTAACCGGACATCACGCTTACCCACGTCAGTATTATTGAGCAACACATCAAGCAAGCCTGTTATATTGGCAGTGTCGGTGATCGTTTGCTGCAAGGTACGGCTACGAGTGATTTGTACGAAATCATGATATTTGATTTTCACGGTTATGGTGTGCGCCGATAGTTGTTTTTCCGTTACCTTGGTCAAGGCCTTAGCAAAGAGTTGTTGCAGATGATCGCGTACAACTTCAGTATTGCTGATGTCCTGCTGAAAGGTCGTTTCTACACCGACTGACTGGCTTTTCCTGTAGCTAACCACAGGCCGGTTATCTACCCCCCTGGCAATGTTGTAGTAATACAAACCGGACTTGCCAAAATGTTGCTGCAAATCTTCCAAGGATAGCCCCTTTAAATCGTTGCCGTTATGGATTCCTAAGGCTTGCATTTTAAGCGCGGTGGCCTTGCCAACACCGTGAAACTTATGGATTGGAAGTTGCCCGATAAATTCAACGCCTTGTTGTGGCGTAATAAGATATAAGCCATCGGGCTTGTTTAGGTCGGATGCAATTTTAGCAAGGAATTTGTTATAAGAAATACCTGCCGATGCGGTCAGTTGGGTTTGTTGCTTTATCCTTGCTTTGATCGCCTTGGCGATTAGTGTCGCTGAACCGTCGTTATTATCGGAATTGGTGACATCCAGATACGCCTCATCCAATGAAAGCGGCTCAACCAGGTCGGTATAATCGAAAAAAATCTGCCTGATAGCTTGGGATGCTTCCCGATACGCATCAAAACGGGGCTTTACAAAAATGGCTTGTGGACACAGACGATAAGCGCGGCTGGTTGGCATGGCGGAATGGATGCCGAATGGCCTTGCTTCATAACTGCACGTAGCGACTACGCCACGCGAGAACGGGTTGCCGCCTACGATAAGGGGCTTATTGCGGTATTCGGGGAAATCGCGCTGCTCCACCGCCGCAAAAAAAGCATCCATATCTATATGAATGATTTTGCGGACGGTGGACATGGAGGGCTATTTTTTCTGGCGTTTCTTGGGTTCTGGCAGGTTCAGTTCTTCAGTCATTTCCCATTCTGCAAACGGATAGGGTAATACGTCGGAATTGAACGTCAGAAAAGTAATGATGTGATAGGTGTACAAGGACAGGTTGCGTCCAAATTTCAACACATTTTCATTTGGACTACCAGTAAACAGCACGGAAGCTATCTGCAACAGGATCACAGCCCATATCAACATCCTGACCAAGCCACCGATGGCGGCAAAGATCAGCATAAAGAATATGCGCTTCCAAGTACTAATTTTTTTCAGGTTCTCTTCGATTTGCTCATCCACAAGTTTTATCCTCTATTCATGATGTCACGTAAATCTAACGCTGCTGCATTTGCACGAGCGATATAAGTCGCCATGGTTAATGAGTAATTGGCTGTTACCCCGTAACCGCTGCCATTCAAAATCATGGGGCTGAGTACGGGTGACAAAGCGTTTTCCAAGGCTTTAATCATAATGTCTACGGTGTTCATTGCCCGTTTGTCTAACAAAATATCGTGAAAATCGTATTTGATCGCCCTGAGTATATGCAATAGCGCCCAACTTGACCCACGCGCCTCATAGAAAACATCGTCAATCAGTAACCAAGGGGTTTCCGTCATTGGTGCCACCTTGGCATTCCTAACCTCAACATTAGGTTCTATGACAGCCATGCCAGGTATCAGTGTTGCACCTGCTGTACTGGCACTTAACCGTGTAGATAGATTACCTAAGCGCTTGATAACGACTTCGGTGTATTGCCAGAGATTGTCTGCACGGGAGTAAAACTGCGCGCGCTTGACATTGCCGCCATATTTTTGGAGACGAGTCATATATTTATGGAGCGCGTCAATTCCTTTTTGATACTCTGCTTCGGTAGAAGGCAAAGCCCAGGAATCATTTTCATAATAAAAATAAGGCTCAGCTATTTTTAAATCAGGATCTTCATCAGACTGCGACTGGTCACGGGTGAAGTGATTTCTTAACGCTGTTGTCGCATCGCGCAACATGACCAAAGCACCGTATTCAAAGGCGGATATGTTATCCAGAAATACCCCAGGCGGTGCCACGTCGTTGGTAATGTAGCCGCCAGACTTATGCAGCAAGACTTCAGCAATATGGGCAAGCGTATTGGTGTAGGTATAGCCTAATGGAATGTCAGTGGTTTTAGTTATCTTAGCCCGTTCCATGGCTTCGTCCTGGATGCTGAACTGCTTGGGTTCACTTCCCCACCACGCACCAAGAAAGAGCAATACCAATAACGAGATCAGTACAACAACGCCAAAACCCCAAAGTATACCCCTAGACTTTACATCTTCAAATGAATCGCTTGATGCCATTTAAGGTTTCCTGTGAACGTGTTGATTGCGGTAAAAAAGATTGAATGATGCTTGAATATCAGCAATATATTATCAGATTTTTGAGGGTTTTGCTTGACCTGCATCGTTATCGGGCTTTTTTTTAGCCCGTGGATGCGCCTTATCGTATATTTCTGCCAGATGCTGAAAGTCAAGGTGGGTGTAAATTTGTGTGGTGCTGATATTGCTGTGGCCCAGCAATTCCTGGACTGCCCGTAAATCCTGGCTGGATTCCAATAAATGGCTGGCGAAGGAATGCCGTAACATGTGCGGATGGATATGTTCTTGTATCCCTTTTTTTTTGCACCAAAGCGACAATCTTAGCTCAATGCTTCTTTGGCCTAAACGCCGCCCTTTAGTCGTCACAAATAGCGCCGAATCGCCAATGGCACTCATTTTTGCGCGTTCCTGCAACCAATTGTTTATCGCCGTAACTGCCTTGCCTCCTATGGGCAATATCCGTGACTTGCCACCCTTTCCTGATCGCACGAGCAACGAACGGTCGGACAAATCAAGATCGGCCATATCCAATGAACTCAACTCGCTCAACCTAAGCCCTGAGGAATAAAACAATTCAAACATGGCTAGATCGCGTATTTCCAATGACGAACTCGCCCCTGCTTCCAACAGGCCGTTGACCTGATCGACATCCAGGGTTTTCGGTAACTTTCTCGCCTGTTTAGGCGCTTTGACATACTGCGCTGGATTAATCTCCACTAAGCTATTTTTGAGAAGGAACGTATAAAAACTACGGATAGCAGACAGCTCACGTTGCAGGCTTTTGCTGCCAATGCCCTTGCGATGCCTGGCGGCGATGTGGGCGCGAACATCGGCCTGCTTGAGGTCAGTCCAGCCAAATATCAACTTTTCCTTGCAATAACTTGATAAGCGTTCCAAATCACGCTGATAATTGCTTACGGTATGGACAGAGGCGCGTTTTTCAAATTTAAGCTGATTTAAAAAGTTAGCCAGCATTTCCTCAGCAGCAGGAGACATTATTTGCCTTCCAACAATGCAATCAGCCGCGTACCGACAATCTCGCTCATCTGAGTCAAAAACAGGCTACCCATACTGTAATGGAAACGCCCGTCTTCACGGCTACCAACCGCCAGAAAACCCTCCAACTCAGTAAACATCATCGGCATAATGGCGTACGATTGCACCTCAAGAGACGAATCACCAAACAGGATTTTGGCCTGGGTCAAAGTGGGCCGACCACACGTGGGCTGATTACTGGACAGTTCTTTGCTGAATGCTTTGATCTCTTCGCTATCCGGCTCGATATAGAGATTGGAAACCGTCGCATCAGAGATGTGTTTGATAACACGAATGGCAACGAAATCAGTCAGGAAATACTCGGAAAGCACTGTTTCGAGATTCGCTACCGCTTCTTCAATAGTCTTCGCATCCAACAAAGCCAAAGTAAGTTTGTGCATACGCACATAAGACGTGTCATTTTCCCTGGCTATTTCTATCAGCTCTGTTAGCTGGCTTTCCAGTTCCTGATGCCTACTCCTGAACAACTCCAATTGCTTGGAAATAAGCGATACGGCATTGCCGCTGGGGTGAGGAATCCGCATCTGTTCAAGCAGGTGCAGATGCTCGTTGAAAAATTCGGGATGTTCACGCAGATATTGTTCGACTTGTGTCGAAGTCAGGTTCAATGTTTTTTGTCCGGTCATAGCGCTATGTTTCCGTCGAGCTTAATTTTTCCATCAAAAACAGTCGTTGCAGGCCCTGTCATAAATACCGGCTGACCACGACCTGCCCAGCTAATTGTTAGTTGCCCACCGGGTAGATCGACAGTGACATCGTTATCCAGTAAGTTTTGCCCAATACCGACGACCACGGCGGCACAAGCACCACTGCCACAAGCCAGGGTTTCTGCCGCACCACGCTCATAAACGCGGAGATTGATATGCTCGCGGCTAACCACCTGCATAAAACCAATATTGGCCCGTTCAGGGAATAGTGCGTGGCTTTCCAGTAACTTTCCTAAGTCCGCAACTGGAGCAATTGTGACATCATCCACTTGGATTACTGCATGGGGATTGCCCATAGACACCGCGCCGAACTCTGTCAGCGTGCCGTCAATTTCCACAGGATACGTTTGCGCTTCCTGTGCGGCAAGCAAAGGAATCTCAGTTGGTGCATGTCTGGGTATGCCCATGTTGACCGTCACCAAATCATTCTCAGTTAACGTAAGCACGAGTTGGCCTGAATCCGTATCAACGGTAATCGTATCGCCCGTAAACAAGTTTTTTTCACTCACAAACCGTGCAAAACAACGCGCACCATTACCGCATTGCGCGACTTCGCTGCCGTCAGCATTAAAAATGCGGTATTTGAAGTCGGCGTTATCATTTACTGGCTTTTCAACCAGCAGCAGTTGATCGAAACCGATTCCGAAATGGCGGTCAGCCATGAAACGGATTTGTTCCGGCGATAAGTTGACAGTTTGGTTAATCGCGTCGATGACGACGAAATCATTGCCCAAGCCGTGCATTTTGGTGAAGTTAAGCATTAAGTAATTGACAATCAAGAGTATAAGGTAAGCCCAGCTTTATCATGATGCTGTTATTATTTTCAATAATAACTTTGGTCCCGGATTTAATTTAACATGACTTGACTCACTTTCTTTTTTTCTTAAAGCTTCTACGATTCGGCTTAGATCATTACCATACCGTGCTGCATGCTCCCGTCTATAACGACGGACTTCCTCAACGATTGGGTCATTAATCATCTAATATTCCTCCTAATTCTTCGGGTGAGCATAATTGTGGACAGGCATAACCACAAGATTCCACAAGCCGTGTTATAACTGCCTTTGTTTCAGCGTTATTGATGTGTTTGAAATTCCAAGTGAGCAAAAAATCCGCACCTTGAGCGGCAGCGATGCCAATATGCAATGCGTCTTCTTCGCTGCCCACTGGCACGGCACCATTAGCTAAAAGCAAATCAGCAACTTTAGTTGCCTCATCTGAAATGGTAAGACTGGCTATATCGGCAACGGTTTCAAGGCGAATCTGAGCAGCTTTGGGATCGCCC
>JABFSV010000397.1 GCA_013140405.1 Methyloglobulus sp.
GAATAACCAGGGCGGCCAGACCTATAGCGTAACGATCCAGATTCTGGCGTTAATGACAGCCTTGACGGTATTGCCAGCCCTGTTGTTGACCATGACCTCATTTACCCGGATCATGATCGTGCTCAGCCTGCTAAGGCAGGCATTGGGTACAGGCCAGGCGCCTAGTAACCAAGTATTACTGGGCTTGTCGCTGTTTTTGACCATTTTCATTATGATGCCGGTATTTGATAAGGTTAATACGGAAGCGGTACAGCCTTATCTGGAGGAAAAAATTGATGTCACGGTTGCAATGGAAAAGGCATCAGCACCATTCAGGCAATTCATGTTGAAACAAACCCGGGAGTCCGACCTGGAAATGTTTATCCGGATTTCTGGTAATGCCGAGCTTGAGTCGGCAGCAGATGTGCCCTTTTCGTTATTGATGTCGGCTTTTGTCACCAGCGAATTGAAAACTGCCTTTCAAATAGGGTTTTTAATTTTTCTGCCATTTTTGATTATCGACCTAGTGGTTGCCAGTGTCCTGATGTCTATGGGTATGATGATGCTGTCGCCGATGATTGTTTCGCTGCCATTTAAAATAATGCTGTTTGTACTAGCCGATGGTTGGTCACTCATTATGGAAATGTTGGCAGCGAGTTTTTATGCGAGCTGATAGTGAGCGCTTGAAATGACACCTGAAATCATCCATAGGGTAAGCCAAGATGCAATGATCGTTGCTATCAAATTGACCGCACCCGTGTTAATTCCCTCATTGGCGATCGGGCTTATTATTGCCGTGTTCCAGGCGGCCACCCAGATTAACGAATCCACACTGACTTTTGTCCCCAAGGTAATTGTTATTGGATTAGTGCTATTGATTGCTGGGCCGTGGATGTTGCAGACATTCCTCGATTATTTTCAGGGATTGATTCGGGAAATTCCACAGTTAATTGGGTAAGCTGTGAATTTTACCGAGGGACAAATCCTTAACCATGTCGCGTCATTTATTTGGCCGTTGATGCGCATCAGCGCCATGTTTGTCACTGTCCCATTATTTAGTCTTCGAGGTGTCCCCGCTAGGGTAAGGTTGATTCTGTCCGTTGTGTTGACCTTGGTGGTTATGCCCTTATTGCCAGACTATGCAATGGTGGAGATGTTCAGCTACCAAGGATTTATGGTGGGCATTGCACAAGTTATGATTGGATTGACGAGCGGATTTATTGTCCAGATGGTGTTTTCAGCGCTGCTGTTTGCAGGACAGGGTGTAGCATTAAGCATGGGCTTGGGGTTTGCGTCGATGGTTGATCCGCAAAACGGCCAACAAGTGCCAGTTATAGCACAATTTTATGTAATGGCCAGCACCTTGATTTTTCTCAGCGTGGACGGACACTTGCTGTTAATAAAGATGCTGATGGACAGTTTTACCAGTTTGCCAATCGGTATTGAAGGCATTACCAAAGCCAACATTTGGACTATCATTACTTGGAGCAGTCGCATGTTTGCCGGTGGCCTGTTATTGACGATGCCTATCGTTGTCAGCCTGTTGCTGGTTAATATCAGTTTTGGGGTGGCAACCCGGGCGGCACCCCAACTGAATATTTTTTCAGTAGGTTTTCCTATCACCTTAATGCTGGGGCTGCTACTGATTTGGATAACATTACCCGATGTCCTGGATCAATTTACAGGTATCTTGAATGATGCCTATGATTTGGTCGGAAAGCTGCTAAGGCTTTAGTTGCCAAGTCTAAACTGCGGGGGCAAAAGTATTTTTAATACATAGGGCATAATGATCTTCCCCTGTGTGCTCGGCAGCCTTGTTGCGATTGTAGATTAAATTATGTCTGAAGATTCAGATCAGGAAAAAACCGAGGAACCCACTAGCAAGCGTCTTGAAGACGCCAAAAAGAAAGGCCAGATTGCCCGCTCTAGGGAGTTCAATACCTTTGCCATGCTAGTAACAAGTGCTATTTTGTTGCTGATGTTGGGAAGGCAAATGGGCAGTAGCCTGTTAAATATCATGCGCACCCAGTTTCAACTAAGCCGAGAAGTCATTTTTGATCCGGCCAGCCCCGTGATTTATCTCAAACAAGTCATCTTTGGTGGCTTTACGGCAATTGCCCCTTTTTTAGCAGTCATGGTTGTCGTGGCTATCGTCGCCCCATTAGCTTTGGGCGGCTGGGTGTTTAGCTGGGATGCCGTATCCCCTAAATTTGGAAAGCTTGACCCCTTTAAAGGCATTGCCCGAATGTTTTCAATGCATAGCTTGATTGAGTTGGTCAAGGCATTATTGAAACTCTTGTTGATCGGCACTGTCGCTGTTGTCTTGTCCAAGCATTTCTATACGGCTTTGGTCGGTCTTGGTGATGAACCTTTGGAGCAGTCAATTGGCCATGCGCTGGATATTATCGGTTTTTGTCTTATGGTGCTCTCCGCCTCATTGATCTTGGTTGTTGCAGTTGATGTGCCTTATCAACTCTATGACCACAGCAAAAAATTGAAAATGACATTGCAGGAAATCAAGGATGAAATGAAAGAGTCAGAGGGTAGCCCAGAGGTCAAAGCCAGGCAACGCAGGGCTCAAATGACCATGGCACAAAACCGCATGATGACTGAAGTGCCTAAAGCTGACGTTATTATCACCAACCCAAGCCATTTTGCCGTGGCTTTAAAATACGATACAAACTCAGGTGGGGCACCAAGACTGGTGGCCAAAGGGGTTGATTTGATCGCTGCACACATCCGCTCATTGGCAACAGGCGCAGACGTGCCATTGGTGGCATCGCCGCCATTGGCCAGGGCACTATATTATTCGACAGAAATTGATAAGGAGATACCCGCAGGTCTTTATTTGGCGGTGGCCCAAGTGCTGGCCTATGTGTATCATTTGAAAACCGCTAGGGAAAATCACTGGGATGCCCCAATGCCACCTGGAAATATTAAGGTGCCTGATGAATTTAAACAGGATTAAACATGGATTTTAGCAAAATAACCGCTGCGTTTAGGCTGTTGGGCAAAGCCCAGTTAGGGGCGCCTCTAGTCATTGTCATCATCTTGTCAATGATCATGCTGCCGTTGCCAGCATTTTTACTGGATCTGCTATTTACCTTTAACATCGCCTTCTCGCTAATCATTCTTTTGGTGGTGGTTTATACCCTGAAACCCTTGGAATTTGCGGCTTTTCCAACCGTTATCCTGCTTGCGACCTTATTACGCCTCGCACTAAACGTCGCTTCGACACGTATCGTCTTATTGGAAGGCCATAACGGCGGGGCAGCAGCGGGGAAGGTAATCGAAGCATTTGGTGCTTTTGTCATCGGTGGAAATTTTGCTGTCGGTTTGGTGGTTTTTACCATCCTTACGGTCATCAACTTTATGGTTGTCACCAAAGGTGCGGGACGGGTTGCCGAAGTAGGGGCACGATTTACCTTGGATGCCATGCCGGGTAAACAGATGGCAATTGATGCAGACTTGAATGCAGGCTTGATTACCCAGGATGAGGCTCGCGCCCGGCGTGTTGAAGTTTCAACGGAAGCCGATTTTTATGGTTCGATGGATGGTGCGAGCAAGTTTATCAGGGGCGATGCAATCGCCGGCATCATTATCCTGTTCGTCAATATGATTGGAGGCTTGATTATTGGGATCACCCAGCACGGATTGGGTGCTGCCGAGGCGGGTGAAATTTATGTGTTGCTAACGATTGGTGACGGCCTAGTTGCCCAGATCCCTTCGTTATTGTTGGCGACTGCCTCTGCGCTTGTGGTCACTAAAGTTGGCAGTAGCGGTCAGAACATTGGCCAACAAGTCAGCGCCCAGCTTTTTGAAAATCCAAAAGCGCTAATGATTACGGCGGGCGTTATCGGTGCGCTGGGGATCATTCCTGGCATGCCAAACCTGGTTTTTATCTTATTGGCATCGGTATTGGCGGGTTCGGCATATTTGATCAATAAAAAGAACAAGGAAGCTGACCAGATCGACTTCAAACATCCATTAGAACCATCACCTGTTGCCCAGGAGATTAAGGAACTGGGTTGGGATGATGTGATGCCAGTTGACATTGTGGGCTTGGAGGTTGGTTATCGACTTATTCCTTTGGTGGACAAGAACCAAGGCGGGCAATTAATGACCCGTATCAAAGGGGTACGGAAAAAACTATCGCAAGACTTGGGCTTTTTAGTGCCTTCCGTGCATATTCGGGATAACCTCGACTTAAGCCCCACGTCTTATCGGATTTCATTAATGGGCGTAACGGTCGGCGAGTCTGAAATTATGCCGGAATTGGAAATGGCAATTAATCCTGGCCGTGTGTTTGGTACCTTGCCCGGAAAAGTCTGCAGAGACCCCGCTTTTGGTTTGGAAGCGCTCTGGATAGAAGGCAACCAGAAAGATCATGCTCAAACCTTGGGCTATACCGTCGTTGATCCCGGAACAGTCATCGCCACACATCTAAGCCATCTTCTGCAACAGCATGCCCATGAATTATTTGGTTATGAAGATGCTCAGAAAATTCTTGAAAACCTGGCTAAATCGGCACCCAAGCTGGTTGAGGACTTAGTGCCGAAAATTTTGCCATTAGGTTTGGTGGTCAAGGTACTGCAAAACTTGCTGCAAGAACGGGTGCCGATACGTGATATGCGGACGATTGCCGAAACTTTGGCGGAATATGGGGTCAAGAGTCAAGATCCTGACATCTTGACAGCAGCGGTACGTTCTTCACTGGGTAGATTAATTGTCCATGAAATCAGTGGTATACAAAATGAATTACCTGTTATTACGTTGGATTACGAGTTGGAACAGTTATTGCATAAATCATTGCAGACGGCAGGCGAAAATGGTGCCGGTATTGAACCAGGTTTAGCAGAACAGATGCATAAGTCCTTACAGGAAAGTACGCAAAAAATGGAAATGGAAGGCCAAACGGCAGTATTGTTGGTATCTTCTTATGTTAGACCTTGGTTAGCCCGATTCGTCCGTCATTCAATATCTGGATTACATGTCTTGGCATATAACGAAATACCTTCTGATCGGCGGATCAAAGTGGTTTCAACTGTCGGACAACGCACATAACAATTGAGGTTAAAGTATGAAAATTAAACGATTTTTTGCAGCTGATATACGCCAAGCCATGCGTATGGTTAAAGAAGAATTAGGTGCGGATGCGGTCATCATGTCTAATCGGGCTGTTGAGGGCGGCATTGAAATTGTTGCGGCACGGGATTTTGACGAGCAAACGATCCAAAATAAGCTACAAGAGCAAGCGCCTGAGCCTAAAGCTAAAAAAATGACATTGCCTAATTTTGATGATGCAAAAAAACGTTTCCAGTTATTGGATAGCCAAAGAAAAGCTGCCAATGCGGCAACCAAGAATGAACCATCAGCACGACCAACTTTAGATATTAAAGCGCGTGGCGCAGCTGCACCTCAACTTTCAGACATCGATGGCAAACGCATTGTACTGCCAAACTTTGACGCAGCAAAAAAGCGCCTACAACTCGAAAACGAAAGAAAACAAGCCGCTGCTGCACAGCCATTGCGCCGGATTACCTCACCGTATGTCGGATATGCAGAGAAAGTACAGTTGGGCAAAAGCGATGAAGCGCCCGCCAACACTGGTTATACGCACCCAGTGGAAAATAAGGTTATGCCACAAAACATAGGTGTTGCTGGAAAACAGCCCCAAGTGCCTGATACCTTGTTAATGGAAATGAGTAAAGAACTTAAATATTTACGGACTGCCATGGATACAAAGCTGGCGAATATCAGTTGGGCGCACGGTGCACAATCTACTCCTTTCAGAAATGAGTTGATGCAACGTTTGGCTAACATGGGCATTTCAAAAAGATTAGCGGCCATGATTGCCAACCACCTTTCTGATGAAAGCGATCTTGAGTTAGGTTTCGTAAAAGCCCAGGAAATGTTGTCGCAAGCCTTGCCGATAGCAAATGATAATGTGCTGGAAACAGGCGGCATTGTCGCATTGGTTGGCCCAACAGGCGTAGGTAAGACAACAACGATTGCCAAGTTGGCCGCCAAATTTATCTTGAAACATGGCCCAAGCCAAGTGGCCTTGATTACTACCGACAATTACCGTATCGGTGCCCACGAACAGTTAAATACTTATGGCCGTATTCTTGATGTACCAGTAAGGGTGGCTTCGAGTGCAGAAGATCTACGCAATATCATCAACAGTTTTGCTAATAAACGCCTTATCTTGATCGACACGGCGGGTATGTGCCAACGCGACATGAAACTGGTTGAACAAATTAACACGTTGCAACAAAATGACTTGCCTATCAGGTCTTATTTGGTGATGTCAGCTGCAACTGAATACAAGGCGATGAATGCGATTATCAAGGCATTTTCAGTATTTGACCCGCAAGCGGCGATCTTGACCAAGCTTGATGAAGCCGTCATGATTGGCTCTGCGCTTTCGTCAATCATTGAGCACAATTTGCCATTGTCATTTATCACCGATGGACAGCAAGTGCCTGAAGATTTCCATCACCCTGATGCTCGTTCCTTGGTTAGCCAATGCGTGGTTGAGTTGAACGCGGAAGCTAACCATGATGACATGGATTATGAGCCATGGGGTGCACAAGCATATGCAT
>JABFSV010000471.1 GCA_013140405.1 Methyloglobulus sp.
GATAAAGGTACAGACCAAAATGCGGTTGTCGAATTGTTGATGGAAGCCAAGCAAGTGCAAAAGTCGATTTCAAGTTCCAATGCCACACTTTCGATGATTAAATCGAAAGCCACTCAAAAACTGGGCCTAGCCCGTAACAGCTTCAACGATGGTGATCTAACAGGCGGTGGTGCAGCCATGAAAGAAGCGTTAGCCGACTTTAAGACGCTTAAAGAAAAATATAATGCGGTGTACTGATCGATTAATGCTTGATTGTTGGCCTTCATGATACTCAGCCCAACCTGCGCCTGACCCGCAACGGCAAAAGCAAGATGCCCGCGTTAGGCGCGGCGATGAGAAAACTGGTGCAGATTTGTCTTGGTGCCTTAAAACACCAACAACCCTATCAACCTCAAGTCAGTATTTAACTTCTTGCGATTTATTTGGAGAGATATAAGGTTAGGTTAGGCTGCATCTGTGCAGTCGTAATCCAACTTACTGTACTGCTATTTAGGTGATCCTTATGCATAAAATACTTTATCGCCCCATAATTGTTATTAGCTTGGTATTAGGCATGTTAGTCATAGTAGAGCTACTTGCATTAGGTAGCATTACCTGGCGAAACCTGAGCAGGATCGACAACATCAAGCAGGACATCATCCAAGGTCATGAGCTTGAACAATTAGTTTTCGATCTGCTCAACACCCCCATGTTGATGCCGGGAGCAAAAGCTGGCCCAGCCCCAGAGAGTTCGGAGCTTCACAAAAGAATCGCCCTTTTTATAGCCAACCGACAGCCGGATGAAAATGGCACTGGTGCGTTATTGGATAAAATAAAACCATTGCTACTCAATATCGAGCAAGGTAAACGTCAGGAATTAGCCCAGATTTTATTGGTTTCACAAAATATCCTAAATCTACAGCGTACCAATGAGGAGAACTTGCTGACCCAAGTATATGAAGACAGTAGCCTGGAACTTAATTTTGCCGTATTCATACCGGTTGTAGTGCTGTTGCCCGCATTTATACTGGGACTTATTTTTTTCCGGCGGAAAATCTTGTCCCCACTCAATGCGCTGGAACAATTATTAAAACGCCTGACTGACGGGGAAATGCAGCCCATTCCTGAAAACCGTAAAGATCCCTTGATGCAGCCATTGTTCAGCAGTTATAACCACCTAGTCCAGCGTTTGGCGGAACTGGAAGAAGAGCATGTCACGTACACACAAACCTTGGAAAGCGAAATACGCCATGCCACTCACGCCTTACTTGAACAAAGCCACACGCTGGCGCGTTCTGAGCGTTTGGCAGCCGTGGGTGAACTGGCCGCCAGTGCGGCACATGAGCTGCGTAACCCGTTAGCTGGCATTCAGGCGGCTTTAGAAAATATGTGTGAAGATTGCGAAGATAAGGAAATTGCCCAACGTTTACCGTTAGTGAGTGCGGAAATCAAGCGTTTGACGCACAGGCTTAATGATTTGTTGGCGTATTCCAAACAACAGCCAGAAACAGCGAAGGTTGTTGATATTTCTAAACTTGTTACCGAATTATTGACCTTATTGAAATACCAAGTAAATGAAAACATAAAATTGCGCTATTCGATTCCGCCCAATTTACAATCCTTATTGCCGGAAACAGAATTCCGGCAGGCGTTACTTAACCTACTGTTGAATTCAGTGCAAGAGCTGGGCAAACAAGGGGGTACTATCAATTTGACGATCAATAAACAGGATGGCGGCTTGAACATTGAGGTCTACGATAGCGGTCATGGTTTCCCCAAAACCCTTCTGGAACATGGTGCTAGACCCTTCGCAAGTTACCGCGAGCATGGCACTGGCTTGGGTTTGTCAATGGTGTTGCGATTTGCCCGTTCACTCGGAGGACAGTTAAGTCTAAAAAATGACAGCCAGGGCCACGCTTGTGCAACGCTTATTTTACCGGCAAGTGTATGAAAGATTCTTTATTGATTATCGAAGACGAAGCCTTGCTGGGCAATGAACTGGCGCGGTTTTTCCGAAAACAGCGCTGGGATGTCAGTGTGGTTACCGACATAAAAAGCGCCCAGCAATTGCTCAGCGAACAGGACATTGACCCCATCCTTATTTTGTCCGATATGAACTTACCTGATGGTAATGCCTTAGATTTTTTGGAACAGGCAAAAAGAGGTTTGCCGCACTCCGAATGGATATTTTTGACCGGTTACGGCAGTGTCACCGATTCGGTGCGCGCTTTGCGCCTAGGTGCGTATGACTTCATCGAAAAACCCTGCGAGCTGGACAGGCTAAATATGCTGGTGGAGGGTGCAGCACGTAGCGCCAGGGCGCAACGGCGCTTGCAACAGGAAACCAGCCAACATTTCAACCGTTATGGCTTAGATGCGCTCGTCGGGCGTAGCCAAAAAACCAAGCAGCTTCGGGACATGTTGAAGCAACTGGCTAACGTGCCTTTTTCCAGCCTCGTTATTAGCGGTGAAACAGGCACTGGTAAGGGTTTAGTGACGCGAATTCTGCACTATTCGGGAAGCCGTGCCAGTAAGCCTTTGGTGGAACTCAATTGTGCAGCCATCCCCAAAGATTTACTTGAATCCGAGTTGTTCGGCTATGAAGCCGGTGCTTTCACAGGCGCAAAAAAGCGCCATCGCGGTCTGTTGGAACAAGCGGATACTGGGACGATTTTCCTCGATGAAATCGGCGAACTGGATTTGGACTTGCAAGGCAAGCTGCTCAAAGCGGTCGAAGAGCTGCGGTTCAGGCGCTTGGGTGGTGAAAACATGGTTGAAGTTGATGTCCAAATTATTGCCGCCACCAACCGAGATTTACTGCAAAAAGTAAAAAGCGGTGAGTTTCGTCAAGATCTTTATCACCGTCTCAGTGTAATAAATATCCACATCCCTCCGTTACGCGAACGCCTTGAAGATTTACGCGATTTAGTGCCGCAGTTTGTTGCTGACTGTAATATTAAAACGGGCAAAAATATCAAAACCATACCCGACAGCGTATGGGAACAACTGGAATCTTACGATTGGCCGGGGAATATCCGGCAACTGCATAATATTATCGAGCGCTGTGTGTTGTTGGCAGATAACGAGGTTTTTCCGGCGCAATGGCTGCAATTCCCGAATAAAAATGAAGATGCACCTGTTGCAGCCAATAACGGCATATATATTCCATTGGACGGAAGCCTGTCGTTACAGGATATGGAAAAAGTGATAATCCAGGAAGCCCTGAACCGGGCGAACAACAACGTCACTGGAGCGGCTAGACTGCTACGTGCTACGCGGGAAACCATGCGTTATCGAGTGCAAAAGCATCATCTTAAGTACGAGGAGTGAATTACGCGTTTGGGGCGGGGGTATGCATCTCCCGCCTGTGCCGATATATGCTTTCGTCCTTGAACCGAAGGTTCAAGTGGGGGCAGGTACGCTAAATCAGGCTTCTCGTCGAGACGGGCATGCACACCATTAACGGTATTTGCCCCCTGGGTAAAAACAGGTTCAGGAAACACCCAGCACACTGTCGAACACTACAGGAGATACAGGGTTATAGTTTAACCTGTTTAGCGTTTTTCTAAAACGTTTTCGATTTTGGTTATCATGCTGGAAAAACAATCCTTCCAGCCTTGGCTAAAAACGGGGGGCTGATTTTTCAAGGTTTGCAATTCATGGCTCAAATTAAGCGCCGCCATCACGGCAATCCGTTCAGTATTGCCAACTTTACCGGAATCGCGCATTTTCCGCATTTGGGCATCAAGCTCGCCGGCGGAACGAACGAGGTTTTCCTGCTCTTGCGACTCACAGGCAATTTTATATTCCTTACCCATGATGGTGAGCAAAACCGTAATAGATTTCGGACTCATGAACCTTGCCCCATTGTTTTTAGCCGCGAAATCATGGCCTCAACACGGTTTCTTGCCAACGTGGTTTTTTCAAGAAGGTGGGCCTTTTCCAGCATCAAGGCCTCCTGCTTGCTTTTCAGGTTTTCATTTTCGTTTTTGACTGACAGATACAACTCGATGAGCTGATCCAGCTTTTTTTCAAGATCCTTAATATCCAAGGATTGATGAGGTTCTTTCTCGGTCATGGCATCACTTGATTCAAGGTGTTTATTCTACGGAGGATAGGCTATAAGATAGCCCTTGCTAAAACATAAGGCGAAACTGTTTGTTAACTTAATAATAAACAATTTTTTTATAAATGGTAGCATAAGCCTAACTAATTCTAGTACAGTTTAATCATTTGTACGCTATGTTCTATCAAGACATCAACACGATAATTATTAAGATTAATGCCGACCTTTCCGCAGCGGAATCACATGGGATGGCTGCGGGAATGCTATGTGCCAATGACCGCACGAAACCAGGATTTTGGTTGCAGGAGCTGTTGCAAGAGACTGGTGAGATCAATGATGAAGACAGCTTTGTCCTGCAAGATCTTTTTGAAGAAACTAGGCTGCTGCTGGCAAGTGATGAATTTACCTTTGAATTGCTGCTACCTGACGAAACTATGCCCCTTAACGAGCAACTGGAAGCCTTGCGGCAGTGGTGTCAGGGATTTCTGTACGGCATAGGCTCCACAACAGCTACGTCAAACTGGCCGGAAGATAGTCGGGAAGTCGTGAAAGACATTGCCGAATTCACCAAACTTGATACGGATGCCGAAGGCGAAGATGCGGAGAATGATTTTATGGAAATTACCGAATATCTTCGGGCTGCGGTCATCTTTTTGCGTACTGCGCTAAATTCAGGCCATAACGGCACAATTCATTAAGCGATCAAGAAAACATGAAACAAAGCGAGTTCAAAAAGCGGCGCAAGCTATTGATGCAACGCATCGGCACAGGAAATATCGCGTTGCTGGGCAGTTCGTCCACAAAAATCCGCAACCGGGATGTACATTACCCGTTTCGGCAAGACAGTGATTTTTACTACCTGACTGGATTTTCTGAGCCAGATGCTTTAGCAGTGTTTATTCCTGGACGAGAACAGGGCGAGTATATCTTGTTTTGTCGGGAATTTGATGAAGCCAAGGCCCTATGGGAAGGTGCCCACGCGGGATTGGAAGGTGCTACCGGACATTATCAGGCGGACGATGCTTTTCCGATAGAGGATATGGATGAAATATTGCCAGGCATGTTGGAAAACAAGCACAAGGTTTTTTATCCAATGGGGCGCGATTCCGACCTGGATCATCGGCTGCTGGATTGGATCAATCACATCAAAAGTCAGTCCAGGTCGGGGTTGGTTGCGCCTGGGGAATTAGTTTCGTTAGAGCATATTCTCCATGAAATGCGCTTGTTCAAAAGCCCAGAAGAAATCAAGTTGATGCGCCGTGCGGCTGAAGTTTCTGCCAAAGGTCATGTCAAGGCCATGCAAACTTGTAAATCTGGGCTGTATGAATATCAGATTGAAGCGGAACTGGTGCATCATTTCATGAAGGAAGGGCTGCGTGCAGTCGCTTATCCGTCCATCGTCGCAGGTGGCAAAAATGCCTGCGTGCTGCATTACACCGAAAATTCGGACAAGCTGAAAAATGGTGATTTGCTGCTAATAGACGCGGGTGCGGAATGTGACCATTACGCTGCCGACATTACCCGTACTTTCCCCATTTCAGGACGGTTCAGCGAACCGCAAAAGCAGCTTTATCAATTGGTTTTGGATGCCCAAACAGCCGCAATGGAGCAAATCAAGCCAGGTACACCGTGGCATTATGCCCATGACGCGTCGGTCGAGGTGCTGACCAAGGGTTTGGTTGCACTCGGCTTGCTGGAAGGCAAGGTAAAAACACTTATCAAGAAAGAAAAATTCAAGCAATTTTATATGCACCGCATCGGGCATTGGTTAGGCATGGATGTACATGATGTCGGCGACTACAAAATAGACCAAAAATGGCGTCTGTTGGAGCCAGGCATGGTTCTTACCATCGAACCTGGGTTGTACATCCCTGCTGACTGCAAAACCGTGGACGAACAATGGCGCGGCATCGGTATACGAATAGAGGATGACCTGCTGGTCACCGAACAAGGCCACGAAATCTTGACCAATGGCGTACCGAGAACGATAGCGGAAATAGAAGCCTTGATGCAGGGTAAAAATGCAAATTGAAGAAATGCCTTATGATGTCATCATCGTGGGTGGCGGCCTAGCCGGAAACTGCCTAGCACTGGCACTGAACGGTAGCGGTTTGCAAGTCGCCATCATCGAAGCGAATACCAGGGAGCAGCTCCAAAACTCGGCTATGGGCGACAGGGCGTTGGCGTTGGCTGCTGGCACGATTGCCACATTAGAAACCCTAGGTATTTGGCAAGGCATTCAAATGAAAGCAACCGCTATTACGGATATACACGTATCAGACCGAGGGCATTTCGGAAAAGTCCGACTTTCTGCACGAAAACAAAACGTAGTTGCCTTGGGTTATGTAATTACTGCCCGTGACATCGAAAGTCATGTATCAGAATTAGTCGATAAAACTAAGATAACCCAGGTGTGTCCGGCACGTCTGGTTGGACTTATGTCGGACGATAACACGGTCAATGTCAGCATAAAAC
>JABFSV010000281.1 GCA_013140405.1 Methyloglobulus sp.
CAAATCTTCACGCCGCTCAATGTCTAGTTTTACGAAAATCCGCCGGACATGGTCTTTAACTGTGGTCAATTTGATATGTAAATGGATGCCAATCTCTTCATTGCTCAAGCCTTCGGCAATCAGCAGTGCGACTTCCCTTTGCACGGGCGGGAGCTGAAACTGTTGCAAGGCACGCAACAGCCTTAACAATTGCGGTTCGTGTAGTTCGATGTTGACCCCAATCATACCACTGGGTTCCTGGCTGGCATTGTCCAGCCAATGGGCATGAAACATAAATCGGCCACGGGCATTGGTAAAGTTCCAAGACGGTGGTTCGGCGATTTTGCCTTGAAAAATAACGTCCAGATTACGGCAGATTTGCTTCAACTTACGAAATAAATAATCAGGGGGAGTCTTTAGGTTCGCAACGCGTTCCGTCACGCCCAAAACGGGGTAGTTCGCCAAAGCCAACAAACGTTTGGCTTCCTGGCTTTGAAAAAGCAATTCGCCGCTGGTGTTCATGACCAACAGGCCGGAAGAACCGGTCTCGCTGTAGATGATGGTTTTACTGTCGCTCGCGCCCAAGGCATGGCTGATATAGGGTGTCAATTGCGGCAATAAAGACTGTTCATGGTTATTGAAGGGCGAATGCTGTTTCGGCCTGAACAAGCCCAGCAGAGCCACGGGTTTGCCGTATTGATAAACAGGGGCGTAAAGAAAATGGTGTTGGTCTAATTTGCGCCAGACCAAGTTATAAGGATCTGTCGAATAGTAATCCTTTCCCCATATTGTCGAAGGATCGGTAAATACCGGATGTTGTGCGAACCAGGCGGCAGAACGCATCATGCGTTCCGGTGTAAGAAAATAAGCGACAAGCTCAACGGGCAAGTTTGCCACTTCTGAGGCATCGAAGCCGAGGATATGGTTATCAAGAATAAAAGGCGGCTTTAATGTTGTGCAGACATTGTTTTCAGACGGAATAACCGACCGCACTGCCCGTAAAAACTCGGCAATCACGATTTCTTTGTTCAAGCCTAAACAGCACAATTGGCGCAAGTAAGCGATATTATTGCTATTTTTTGGGTTTTTTATCATGATTGAATCCAGTCAATTCTTATTATGGCACTACCGTTTTGGTGGTATTTATTTTGTAAGCGCTTTTTCGTGCTTGTTCAACTGTATAAATCCCAAGTTTGGTATATCAATAGCATAATCAGTCAGATCTCGATTGATTTACAAAGGTAGCGATAAAGTATTTTTGCTAGGTTTAGGTTATCGCTTAAACCGCTACTTTACAACTGGCCCAAGCACTATGCCTTTTGGGCTACCTTATGGGTTTCCTGCCATTCGGCATAGTTGATTCCGACCTGATTAGCCATTTAACCCCTGTCGGATGGCGTTAGCTTTGGGTTTTGTTAATGCTAAAGGCTTGTCGGCACTTGAAATCAACCATCTGGCATAAGCCGTAATGATTATTTAATTATTTGAAAAATTTACAGATAATTTTACGCGAGGCCATCGACGATTACAGTTATCTCTCATGCCTGGAAAGGGCTTCTCCCCTCCTAAAGGAGGGCGAAAAATTTATCGACTGCTGATAGATTAATCGACAGGGACGGGCAGTTAATACTTGGCTTTTATTAAATTAAGTTGAATTTGATGCGTTAAAGGCTGTTTTTAAATACGTCTTTCAAAGACGGTGAAGCTTCAATAAAGCAATAAGAAAAAGATGATTTCTCTAAAACAACCACAAACAAAGGAGAAGAGTATGTTAATCCCTTTAAAATCAATGATTTTAAAATAGTCATTAGCAAGTGGCTTCGATGAAGTGTAACGGACACGAGGGAGCGAAGGTATCGTTTATCCTCGATTCCATTTATACCCTAAAGGTCATTTATGCCCTTTAGGGTACAAGTGCCCTAGAGGGTACTGTGCGTTCATCGAGGTTACTTGCTATTAACACTAAACGTGGATGGGGCAAGATTATCTTGCTTCATCCACTATATCCGAGGGGTAAAAAACTAGGTGGAAAATGAAAATAATACTTATAATTTATACAGTTGGCCTAAGTTTAGTTATTGGTGGTTGTTCTATCTATGAGGCAGCACACGCGCCTGAACCTGTCGAATATAAGCAGCTAAAAGTGGGTGTCCCTCGTGACCAGGTTATTTCGTTGCTGGGTTATCCCAAAATGACCGAACAAAAAGAAAACCTGAAGACGGATAGCTTTGAATTTGTCGACGGTTATAACGCGGCTTCCAAATCCAGAATAATCCTTTATCTGGCGGGCGACCTTTTTACCGCTGGATTAGCGGAAGTCATATTTTGGCCGTTGGAAGCGAATGCCCTGGATGGAAAACAATGTCGGGGATCTGTGACTTACAGCTCTAATGAAAAGGTCATCGGTTACGACATAAAAGACAAGGAGGGTCAGCGTTTATGGTTTTCGCCCTTGCCTCCGCCACCAAAAAACAAACCTAATTAAGCAGATAAAATAACGATGGAGTAAATTGCCATGAAAATTAAAGAACTTGCACTATGTATGATGGCTGTATTGGCAACAGGTACCGTTTATGGCAGCCAGCCAAATGCTAAAAATATCGAACCAAAAACTCCGATTTACTTGGATCAACAATGGACTAACGCTGAACGTCAAAAATTTTACTTTACACCACAGGGGTCGTACCTAATCCCTTACGCATGGTATCTGGCGCTAGAGTCCGCAAATAAACGCAACCCATTCAACGACCCTAAAAATATTCGCCGGTACGGCTATCTGGTTGACGAACACTATTCATCGGACAATCCTGACAAGCTGCCGGTCGGTTTTGCTAAAGAACCAGTTGTGCAGGGCGAAGCCTGGCTAGGCTACACATGCGCCGCTTGCCATACCAACGATATTCGTTACAAAGGCCAAACTGTGCGCGTTGACGGCGCACCGGCCTTGGCAGATTTTACGGCATTCCTCGACGGACTGAATGCCGCCTTAGATTCCACGTTGAACAACGAAAAACGGTTTAACCGTTTTGCTAACGCTGTTTTGGGAGTTAATTCCGATCCAGCCGCACGTTTGAACCTGAAAAACCAGGTTGCCGAACATACTGATTGGCTTAAAGGCTTCGCCAATCGAAGCAAGCCTACCCATGCCTATGGTGCGGGTCGTGTCGATGCGTTCGGCGTTATTATGAACGAAGTTTTCGGGCGGGACCTTGATGTGGCGGAAAATGTCAAAGTGCCTGATGCCCCAGTCAGTTACCCTTTTCTTTGGGGAACGCCCCAACACGATTTCGTACAGTGGAACGGGTCGGCATTCAATCCCTTCGGACGCAATGTCGGTGAGGTGCTAGGTACGTTTGGGCGGGTCAACCTGGATATTACATCGCCGGAATTCGGCAAGACCACAGCCAGGGCGCGGGAATTGTTCGAACTTGAACGTTTAGTTGCAAATCTCGACAAACCGCGTTGGCCGGAAGCGTTGTTAGGCCAGATCGACCAAGCCAGTGCATTTCGAGGCCAAGTGCTGTATACCCAAGCCCATAATGGCGAAGAAAGCTGCGCCGATTGCCATTCATTGCCAGATAGTACGGGGCATTATCCATCCACGCCGCCGGAAGAAAACCTATTTGGCGTCACGTTTATCAAAACCCACATGATACCTTTAGCGGATATTGGAACCGACCCGCTGATGGCAAAAAACTTCGCCCTTCGTAGCGTCAAAACAGGGAATGCCGCACCAGTCCTGCCAGCACCGTTTACCAATGCAGAAAACCTGCCCGCGCCGTTATTGCTTTCAATCTTGGTCGGTACTGCCGCCCAGAATAGCATCCTGGATGCACAACCGCCGTTTAGCCCACTGGAAAGCGCAGAATTGATTGGCTATCGCCAAAAAGCCGCTGGCCTGCCTCCTTATTTGCCGCCGAATTTGCTCGCGTATCGCGCTAGGCCACTGGATGGAATTTGGGCGACAGCGCCTTATCTCCACAATGGATCGGTGGCTAGTCTTTACGAACTGCTGTTGCCGCCTGCCGAACGTAGCCAAGTGTTCTATGTCGGGAATCGGGAATTCGATTCCGATAAAATCGGATTCAAATCCAGGCCTAGTAAAAATGGATTTCGTTTAGATACCCATCTTCCGGGCAACAGTAATTTTGGACACATTTATGGAGCTGACCTGAATGAAGATCAACGACATGATCTTTTGGAATTCTTAAAAACCTTGTAAAACTGTTCCTGTAAATCATTTGCCGATCCTTTTACCGTCAGTTAATTACGGCTTCTTAACAATTAAGGTGAACAACAATGAAAATTTCTTCTAACATCGAATTAGTCGGTCTAATAGCCAACAATCAAGCTACACCTCGTAGTGTTCCTATGGCAATAATTGAAGACAGGGCAATTATTATCGACTTTAATATCAATCCAACATTGACCAAATTTAACACGCCTGTTGCTTCTGGTAACGAAGACACCACCATCGCTGTCAGCTTTGGGCAATTGAAAGCGAGCGGCAATGAAGCCGACAGCGATGGGCTAGTCGTCGGTTTTGCTATTAAGTCAGTGGGTAGCGGAATATTAAAAATCGGTGCAACCCTGGCGACAGCCAGTGCCTGGAACCCTGTCGATAACTATATTGTCAATGCAATCGATAAGGTTTTTTGGACACCGCCCAACAATACCAATGGTGTCATAAATGCCTTTAAAGCGGTGGCTGTAGATGATGTGGGGGATGAATCCTTTGTGCCAGTTCAAGCCCAAATTAAAATTCTTCCTATTAACGATAAACCTACTTTAACGACACCTACCGCCATCACATACACAGACACCCTCTATGACGACACTTTTGCACCCACCCAAGGGTTTTTACAAGGTTCTGATCCGGACGTAAATCCGTTGACGTATGGCATCTATGCAGAAGCCAGCACGGGCAATACCGTCAGCTTATTAAGTGTTACCGGCACTAAACTGACTGTCAACAAGATTACCGGCGCATTTACCGTCACCGTGGATGATTTTAATGTTGAAAGCGGGTTTGTGGGCAAAGACAGTTTCATCGTGACCGTTTCGGATGGCGTCAATACAATCCAAAAAAACTTGGTTGTCAATTATAAACAGCTAGGCGTAACCGAAACCGAGGGCAACGACACATTAACAGGAAATGCAAGCGACAATAAGTTCGATGCTCTGGCAGGTAACGATTTTATTGACGGGAAGGGCGGCGCTGATACCATGCGGGGCGGCTTAGGGAATGATGCGTATGTTGTGGACAATACTGGCGATAAGGTGATCGAAACATCAGCGCTCGCGGCCGAAATAGACCATATCCTCAGTTCTATCAGTTTTGTTCTTTCAGCGAATGTAGAAAAATTGACGTTGACCGGAACAGGCGCGATCAACGGTAGTGGAAATGTGCTGAAAAATGTATTAACGGGCAATGATGCTGCCAATATTTTAAATGGCGGTTCCAATGCAGACACCCTAATCGGTGGCTTGGGCAATGACATCTATATTGTCGATCATGCCGGTGATGTGGTGACGGAAATGTCACCTCTCGCCAGCGAAATTGATAAGGTACAAAGCACCATCAGTTACACCCTAAAAGCGAACGTTGAGAATTTGACATTGCTCGGGACTACGGCAATTAATGGGACGGGTAACACGTTGAATAATAGCATTATAGGAAATTCAGCAAACAATAATCTTAACGGGGGTTTGGGCAACGATACCTTGGCGGGTAAAAACGGGAATGATAATTTAACTGGGGGGCTTGGTAATGATACCTTTGTTTTCGATACCCTACCCAATGCATCCACAAACCGTGACACCATTAGCGATTTCAATGGTTTGGCCGACACGATTAAACTTGATAACGCAGTTTTCACTAAATTCGCAGCGTTAGGAGCAGTCCCCATAACCAATTTTGTTGTGGGATCAAACGCGATAGACGGCAATGATTTCCTGATTTATAACAGTACCAACGGGATTCTCTACTACGATACTGACGGTAACGGCATTAATGCCAAAGTAGAAATTGTTGCTTTAACGGGGATGCCTGCACTGACTGCGGCTGATTTAGTTATTTTTTGACGGGTTAAAAGTCGTACCGCCATAGTTTTTGCACAACAGCCAAAAAGATACGGAAAAACTTGCTAGGTAGAATCAGGGATGGTTCACTTTGTCCGATTTTTTATAGGGACAAAATAGAACAAATTGGATTGATTATTTTTAGGACGATTTCAATATTGAACGGGTTATGCTCTTTTCTAAAAATAGTCAGTTGGAATTTTTTTTGGCGAGCCGCAAACTCGAAACCGTACTGTATAGGATTGGCGGTATTTTTTAACGAGACGGTGAAAGAATTGTAAAAAACCACTATAAATTGTATTTATACTTTTTCATATATTTGATTAGTATAGGGATATATGGACAAGTTGATTCCTCTCATGCTTCGACGACCGAAGGACTTAACCAGAGTTTCCTATAATATAACCGGAATACAAGCCTAGGTTTGTATTCCCAATATTTAATTTTTTCACAGTTTCT
>JABFSV010000259.1 GCA_013140405.1 Methyloglobulus sp.
TCAAGCCTTGGCTAACGTCCAATTCCACACCACCCGAAAAGGAACGCCTACAAAGCAAGGCTGACCGTGACAAACTGGACGGCTTGTATGACTGCGTGTTGTGTGCCTGTTGTTCCACCAGTTGCCCAAGTTATTGGTGGAATTCTGATAAGTATTTGGGGCCAGCCGTATTGTTACAAGCCTATCGCTGGTTAGCGGATAGCCGTGACGAAAATACCGAAGAACGGTTAAATCAACTTGATGATGCCTTTAAGTTATATCGTTGCCACACTATCATGAACTGTACCGATACTTGTCCTAAGGGTCTTAACCCCGCCAAAGCCATTGCGGAAACCAAAAAACTTCTAGTCAATCGAAAATCCTAATCGTTAATTCTGTGTGGATGAGCTTACTAAATTAAGGTGGCAATGCCGACGTGGCTCTAAAGAACTGGATTTGCTGCTAATTCATTATCTTGAAACCCGTTACCCAGTTGCCGACGAAGAAGAAAAAGCACGCTTTACGGAAATGCTTAAATTGGATGATTTGGAGTTATTGGCACAGCATCATGTTTACTGGCTTGGGCCATCATAGGGCAGTTTGCAAAAAGAAAATATATATGTATGGCGTATAGCTGTTACGCCCCTATATATTGCTGTTGGTTACAAAGCCTTTTTTATGGCTCGGCACAAGGGCCGTTGCTCCAAACCAAGCCTGTACAACGGTATTTTGATTTATCTCGAAATGCTCCCAGTGTCTTACGGGCAATAAAAAAGCCCTTCGGCTTATCGTAAGGGCTTTATTTACTTGGTGGCGATAGGTGGATTTGAACCACCGACCCCGGGGTTATGAATCCCGTGCTCTAACCAACTGAGCTATATCGCCTTTAGAGGGGCTTTGAAAAACCGCGAATTATAGTTACCGACTCGCGCTTTGTCAAACGTTGAATCGAAAATGCACAACATCGCCGTCTTTAACAATGTAGTCTTTGCCTTCTAGGCGCCATTTCCCGGCATCTTTTGCGCCTTGTTCACCTTTATAGGTGATAAAGTCCTGATAGGAAATAACTTCGGCTCGGATAAATCCTTTTTCAAAATCGGTGTGAATAACGCCCGCTGATTGTGGGGCAGTCGCCCCGTTGGGGATAGTCCATGCCCTGACTTCTTTTACGCCAGCGGTAAAATAAGTGGCTAGATTTAGCAAGCTGTAGCCAGCTCTTACGACACGGTTAAGGCCTGGCTCCTCTAGCCCTAAGTCGTCAAGGAACTCCTTCTTTTCATCATCTTCCAGTTGGGCAATTTCTGATTCGATAGCGGCACAAATCGCCACCACCATAGCGCCTTCGTTATCCGCAAACGCCTGGACTTTATCAAGCAAAGGATTATTGCTAAAACCGTCATCCTGGACATTGGCTATGTACATGGTCGGTTTAAGGGTTAACAAGCACAAGTCTTTGATGAGGGCTTTTTCTTCATCATCCAAATTTAGTCCCCGCGCAGGTTGACCGGCATCCAATTGCTGGTAGATGCGATCTAAAACCTGCTTCTTTGCCAAATCATCTTTGTTACCGGACTTGGACGCTTTGCTAACACGCAACAGCGCCCGTTCCACGGAAGCCATGTCGGCAAGTGCCAATTCGGTATTGATGACTTCAATATCTGAAAGCGGATCGATTTTTCCGGCAACGTGGACAACATTATCATCCTCAAAGCAACGGACAACATGGGCAATCGCATCGGTTTCGCGGATATTCGCCAGAAACTGGTTGCCCAAACCTTCGCCTTTGGATGCACCGGCGACGAGACCCGCGATATCGACAAACTCGATAGTGGTAGGGATGATGCGCTCTGGTTTAACGATTTCTGCCAGCTTGTCCATTCTGGGGTCAGGGACAGGCACGACACCGACATTGGGGTCAATGGTGCAAAACGGGTAGTTTTCTGCCGCAATCTTTGCCTGGGTAAGCGCATTAAACAAGGTTGATTTGCCCACATTGGGTAAACCAACAATTCCACAATAAAGTGCCATAATTTTCTTGGAAACGAATTAAGAGTCAGTGTTAAGGAGGAAATCTACTTGCTCAGGGATTCCTATAAGTCAGGGCATTATACAAGCTCCAACAACAATCTGGGCGTTTAATGTGGTCACAAAGCTAATGCACTGTTATTTTTAGTTTGACGATAAAGCGCCGATAATCGTCCTCGCTCAGTGCATCATTAGCGATGATAATGGTGGGTTTATCCTGAACCTGAAGAAATATAAAACTCGTCGTAATGACGGTTGACGTTAAAATTTCGACTGCTTCAAAATCACCACCATTGGAAATCTGCCAACCTAGATTTTCTGAATGCTTGATACTGCGCTTTTCATTTGTAACCTTATGAAAAGTCATTTTGAAATTTAGCCCTATAAAAGCGGCGACAGCTAATTTCAAAACGAATGGCAAAGAATTGGCAAAACTCGCACACAAAGTCAATAGATGAATCGCAATGAATAAGCGCTGTAATTTCTTTGACGGTTCTAGTTTTACGAAAAATGATTTCCCGTGCTTTTTCGCTATCAACTGTAAAACCTAAACTAACCCATTCAACACGGGGTGATAAGACCAAAACGAACTCATCACCCAGAGAGAATTTTTATAGTTTATTTACTGGCAAACAAGGGGTCACTCTGATCCTCAGCATCTTGAGCCATAAAATAATTCTTAAAATACGGCATAAAACTGCCGGTAATCGGGATGGAGAAAAAACAATACATAGCCGCAGCTTCCCCAGTGGTCACACCAAAAATCCATTGCGGCATGAACAAGGTCAGGATTGCCATGATGAAATGGTAGCTTGCCATTTTCTGGTTGTTCTTCCACAAGAAACCGCTTAACGCCAAGCCGAATAACGAACCGTGGGTTACAAACAAACCAAACGCACTTTGGATTGCATAACCAATATGATACTTGCCCATATACAAGCAGGAAATCATATCGCCGATAAAATTAGGGGCGATGTCGAACAGTTGCCAGTTTCTGGGCAAGAAGCTGCAAACAATAAAAAACGCACTGAGCGTAGCGCCTATCATCGTCGCTTTCAGCAGGGCCGTTTTATCTGACGAATACGTAGCAAGCGCGGGCATTATGGCGAACGCTTGCAAGCTGATGTGGTAAGTTGATAGTTCGCTTAGAAAGTAATTCGTCCCGTAGCCACATTGGTCGGCAACGGGATAAGCGAAATACTGGATGAGTTCCATTAAGGAAAAGTGGAAAATGGCATACGATCTTGCTGCCCTTACCCAGAAAGTTTCTTCTTTATCGAGGAAAGTCACGCTGGCGGCTGCAAATCCGACCACACCCAAACTGAGCGACATATTGGCACTAAAACACATAGATAATCCGTATTTTGACTATATTAAAATTAATGGCTATTGTTAGGATATAACCTTCGCTAACTCGATAAAGTTCGTAGATCGAGTAAGTTTGCAGTCACACACAACCGTGAATTCTAACAACAATTAAGCCTTTTTTTTAGTTTTTTTGACAGCACCAAACAGCTTTGTTAAAAATCACAACCTGAATCCAGGATAAGGCGGTATAAAGGTGTCACTTAAGGAATGCCGATTTAATCTGCGTTACCCTAACTTTTGAAAAAATCGACAAATAGCAAATAAGGCAACCCAAACGGATGAGCAACGAATATAACGCAGCGGCAATCGAGGTATTGACGGGATTGGAGCCGGTACGTAAGCGCCCTGGCATGTATACCGATACGACCCGACCTAACCATCTGGTACAGGAGGTCGTCGATAATAGTGTCGATGAAGCCATTGCTGGTCATGCAGATACAATTGATGTAATTATCTACAAAGACGGCTCGATACGGGTGAGCGACAACGGGCGTGGGATGCCGGTTGACAAGCATCCAGAACAGGGTATTCCTGGCGTGGAAGTTATCATGACGCAGCTTCACGCGGGCGGGAAATTCTCCAATAAAAATTACCAATTTTCCGGCGGTTTGCATGGTGTGGGCATTTCTGTCGTGAATGCGCTGTCTGCCAAGCTGGAGGTTGACGTTAAACGCAACGGCAAAAGCTATCAGATGACATTTGCCGATGGCGAAAAACAAACGGAACTGCGGGAAATAGGTACGGTTGGGCGCAATAACACGGGGACATCCGTCACGTTCTGGCCGAACGAGAAATACTTCGATTCCAATAAGGTATCGGTATTAAAACTTAAGCATGTGCTGCGGGCCAAGGCGGTGTTGTGTCCAGGTCTGAAAATCAGCCTGAAAGTTGACCAGACCGATGAAGACTATTATTGGTGTTATGAAGATGGCTTGAAAGAATATTTGCTGGATCGTATCGGCAATATCGAGTTTTATCCCGACCAGCCATTTATGGGCAATATGGCTGGTAATCACGAAGCGGTCGAGTGGGGCATCATCTGGGCAGCTGAAAATCCGCCCGAAATGCTGGCTGAAAGCTACGTCAACCTAGTGCCTACCGTGCAAGGCGGAACGCACGTCAATGGTTTACGTGCAGGCTTGACCGAAGCCATGCGGGAATTTTGCGAAATCCGCAACCTGCTTCCACGCGGCGTTAAAGTTGCACCTGAAGATGTGTGGGAAAACTGCCATTACGTGCTGTCAGTAAAGCTGGAAGACCCCCAATTTTCAGGGCAAACCAAAGAAAGACTGAGTTCTAGGGAATGCGTCGCCTTTATTTCCGGCGTTGCCAAAGATGGCTTTAGTTTGTGGCTAAACCAACACCCAAACGAAGGCGAAAAAATTGCCGAAATCATCATCAACAGCGCCCAAAAACGCTTGCGTGCGAATAAAGCCATTATCCGCAAACGCATCACATCAGGACCCGCATTACCTGGAAAACTGGCCGACTGCTCAGCACAGGATATCGCACGGACTGAGTTGTTTTTGGTGGAAGGCGATTCCGCAGGTGGTTCAGCAAAGCAAGCCAGGGAGCGTGATTTTCAGGCGATCATGCCGCTACGTGGCAAAATCTTGAATACCTGGGAGGTTGAATCTAACCAAGTGATGGCTTCTCAGGAAGTCCATGATATTGCCGTCGCCTTGGGTATAGAACCGGGTTGTAACGATTTGCAGAACCTGCGTTATGGCAAGGTGTGCATACTTGCTGATGCCGATTCAGATGGTAGCCACATTGCAACTCTAATCTGCGCCCTGTTTTACCAGCATTTCCATGCCCTGGTTGCCGCAGGGCATGTTTTTGTCGCCATGCCGCCTTTGTACCGAATTGATGTCGGTAAGCGGGTGTTTTATGCGCTAGATGAAGCGGAACGGCTCGGTGTTCTCGACCGAATTAAGGCAGAAAAAATCAAAGGCGCAATTTCGGTGCAACGCTTCAAAGGCTTGGGTGAAATGAATCCCTCCCAACTGCGGGAAACTACCATGAACCCAGATACCCGTCGATTGGTGCAATTGACCATCGAAACAACTGACGACACCCGTGGTCAACTGGATTTATTGCTGGCTAAAAAACGTGCGCCAGACCGAAAGAACTGGCTGGAAACTAAAGGGAATTTAGCGGATATTGTGTAAATAGATGTATATGGTGCAATAGACAGTAGCCGTATTGCACCGTGTGGCGGAAACAGAACATCAGGTGGAATACGTTATCGCTATTCCACCCTATGGTTATGTTTTAAGGGAGCTTAGTTAAGGTATTACCGCATTTTGTAGTAGGTGCAGCAGTACCACCTATCGGAGCATTCATGACCGATATGACAAGCTGGCTGCCGTTGGTTTTGGCGCCAATTAAAATGCCAGCCGCCGTACTAATTGTACATGCTGGACCTAAAGTAAAAGTATTGTTAGTCGTTACCATTCCCCAAGTCTGGGTAGCTACATCCGTCCGTAAGTTGACTTTCCCATTCAGCAATTCGGTTTGAAAGGGGTGGCCTGCCGTGATGGGGCCAGTAACCACAGAAAATTCGAATATATTTGCTGCATTGTTGCATTTAAAGAAGCTTTGGGTGCGCCCATTCAGTAGTTTCATATTGGTAACGGTGCATTTGTCCGTGCCACCGAATTCTTGATAAGTTCCAGGCACTACATTGACCGTTCCCACGGTTGGAGAAAGAGCGGACGTTACCAGCGCATTAGGGCTGACCGATCCATCGGCATTGACGACCAGATTCACTTTCACGTCATAATATCTTATAGCGCCCACACTATCGACCGTCGGCACCCTGAAACCGTGAAAGGTGTTGTCTAATGCGTAAGTGGTGCTCTTCTCCAACATGGCGCGTGGTATTGCTGCTTGTGTTAATGTAGGCAACACCATTCCTCCAGCGAATAAGACGATTGCTATAATTATTTTTATGTTGTTTTTCATAGCTTTCTCCAGTAAGTAGTTAATTATTATTGATCCGCAATCCATTATTTCCGCTTGCAGAGTACAAAACTGCGTGGACTGCGTGGACTGCGTGGACTGCGTGGACTGCGTGGACTGCGTGGACTGCGTGGACTGCGTGGACTGCGTGGACTGCGTGGACTGCGTGGACTG
>JABFSV010000037.1 GCA_013140405.1 Methyloglobulus sp.
CTGTGTATCTTCATCCGTAAATATACGCTAGGACAATTTAACCTTTTCCCAGTTTAGGATGTAATCCCCATAGAGGATGACATTATCCCAGGAAATGGGGCTGACATGTTGTATGAGCGAGATGTCGATGCTGCTGTCATCTGGCAAATGCTCTTGGATGACGCGGTTAATTTCCTTGGCTTGCCAATAAATAATGCAAGCCATGACCAGCGTCAAACAACTACAGGAGTGGCGTTGTTCCAGCCAGTCGCGCTTGTCAACCCAGCCACGTTTGCCCAATTTAATGTCCCTTGCCAAGGCATGAATCTGTTCACCTTTGAGCAAGCCCCGGCGGTTACGGCGGCGTAGCGCTGGATCGGACATCTAGGAAAGCGTATTTTCAGTGCGGTGCAATCGACCCAATTCCCAGTTTGCCCGATAAAAGTGGTTTTTGCCGCTGAACCCGTTCAGCCGCCGTAACGATGTGGATGCGGTGACATGGCCGCTTTCCAACGAGCAGTAAAAATGCCCCCATACGATCCCACTGTTCTACAATCCAATCAGGATGTGCGGTGTCGCTGTCCGGCCGATATGATGGCAAGGGCAGGAAACTCCGTCCAATGCCCCAAAAACGGCGAACAAGAGCCAAGATTTTATGAAATATTGATAGATTAAGTGCGTATTTCAGCCGCAGTTTCTGCTGTCCGTGTAAATATCTCATTATATGCATATTCGATTATATATTTTTACTTGGTTACTTTATAGTAATCACCAAACCGAAAAACAACCGGCTGCATCCTCATATAGAATAGGAGAATTCTGATGTTAAAAATAAGATTAACGTATGTCGTACTTGTGGTATTAGCCTTTTCCCAGGTTGGCTATGCCGAAGAAAATCCTGCGCCGTCAAAAAACGTTGCGGATAAGCAGGCAATGTCGAACCAATTCTGGTGGCCTGAGAGGCTTGATTTAGCCCCGCTTCGACAACATTCAAGTGAATCCAGCCCGATGGGCAACAAGTTCAACTACGCTAAAGAGTTCAAGCAACTCGATCTCAAGGCGGTGAAAGCCGACATCGAGAAGTTGATGAAAACCTCTCAAGACTGGTGGCCAGCTGATTATGGTCATTATGGCCCATTTTTTATCCGCATGGCTTGGCACAGTGCAGGTACTTACCGGGTGGCTGACGGGCGCGGCGGCGCTGGCGGTGGTCAGCAGCGATTCGAACCGCTAAACAGTTGGCCTGATAACGCCAACCTGGATAAAGCGCGGCGTTTGCTTTGGCCGATCAAAAGCAAGTACGGGAATAAAATTTCATGGGCCGACTTGATGGTGCTTACGGGTAATGTTGCCTTGGAGTCGATGGGCTTCAAAACATTCGGTTTCGGCGGCGGGCGAACAGATGATTGGGAAGCCGATATAGTCTATTGGGGGCCCGAGAAAAAATGGCTCGCTGATGAGCGCTACAAAGGTGACCGAAAACTGGACAACCCACTGGCAGCGGTGCAGATGGGGCTGATATATGTAAATCCAGAGGGGCCAAACGGTAACCCCGACCCACTGGCAGCCGCTAAAGACATCAGAGAGACTTTTGGTCGTATGGCGATGAACGACGAAGAGACGCTTGCCCTGATCGCAGGGGGACATACTTTTGGTAAAACCCATGGTAATGGCGATTCTTCCAAGTGTGTAGGGCCAGCGCCAGCCGCTGCAGGAATTGAGGAACAGGGCTTTGGCTGGAAAAACCAGTGCAGCAAAGGTAACGGCGTTGATACCATCACCAGTGGCTTGGAAGGTGCTTGGACGATGAACCCGGCGCAGTGGACTCACCAATATTTAACTAACCTGTTTGCTTACGAGTGGGTAAAAACCAAAAGCCCAGCAGGCGCTACGCAGTGGATTCCTAAAGATAACGCGGCTGCGAATTCGGTGCCTGATGCACACGATAAAGATAAGCGCCATGCACCTATCATGCTGACTACGGACCTCGCACTAAAAACCGATCCGAGTTACGAAAAAATTGCGAAACGTTTCCTGGAGAATCCTAAGGAATTTGAGCTCGCCTTTGCCAAGGCATGGTTCAAGCTCACCCACAGAGACATGGGGACACGGGCACGCTACCTTGGGACTGAAGTTCCGAAAGATGAGCTTATTTGGCAAGACCCCATTCCTGCTGTGAATCACAAGCTGATTGACGCAAAAGATACTGAGAGCCTTAAGAATAAAATCATTAAATCGGGTTTGGCTAAACCGGAACTGGTTCGAACTGCCTGGGCCTCGGCGGCTTCTTTCCGTGGCACTGATTTGAGGGGTGGTGCCAATGGCGCTCGACTTCGTCTTGCACCGCAAAAAGACTGGCCGGTTAATAACCCACAGGAACTAGCGAAAGTGCTTGTGCAGTTAGAGGAGATTCAAAGCAACTTTAACCGGGCGCAGTCGAATGGCAAAAAAGTGTCTCTGGCAGACCTGATTGTTTTAGGTGGTGTTGCCGCAGTTGAGCAGGCGGCTAAGGCCGCAGGCTACCCAGTGAAAGTACCCTTTAAGCCAGGGCGCATGGATGCAGCACAGGAGCAAACTGATGTGAGTACGTTTGCTGTCCTTGAGCCCAAAGCCGATGCATTCCGTAACTACTACGGTGAAGGCAACTTGCTGTCACCGACAGAGACGCTGGTTGATAAGGCCAACATGCTAACGCTGACCGTCCCTGAAATGACCGTTCTGGTTGGCGGTATGCGTGTTTTAGATACTAACACAGGAGAATCCAAGCAGGGTGTTCTTACCAGCAAACCAGGGGTATTGAGTAATGACTTTTTTGTAAACTTACTCGACATGTCTACAAAATGGCAGAAATCAGCCAAGTCGGAAGGGGTTTACGAAGGCGTTGACCGTAAAACAGGCGAAGTAAAATGGACCGCTACCCCAGTCGACCTGATTTTTGGATCGCACTCTGAACTTCGTGCTATCGCAGAAGTTTACGCTACTGAAGATGGCAAACAGAAGTTTGTGACTGATTTTGTGAATGCATGGAACAAGGTGATGATGCTCGACCGCTTCGATCTTTAACAACCTTGTGAAAGGTTAAGAACTCCTCGAACAAGCCTTGTAACTGTAATAGTTACAAGGTTTTTTTAGAGTTTTGGGTGTGTTATCCGAAACCTGACAAAAGATATTATGCCTGTCCCGTGTTGAAAGCGTCACCTAATTATCAAAACTATTTGATATTTTTGGGGAATACAAAATGAGCGACAGTCAAAATTATATTGCATCCGTATTGGCGAAACATTCCTGGAACCTTATTGGCCTGAGCGACTCCGGTACGCTTGGGAACATTAAGCCCAATACACCGCTAACAATCAGCTACAGTTTCTTAGCAAATGCACTTATCTTAGTTTTACATGACTATATACAAGTTGCAGGTTGTGAAGGATTTATTCAGCCAAAACTTTCAAATTACAGCACATTGGTTTAACAAACCTGTGCTTTGTATATAGCCATGTAGTTTTATTGTCGGCACTCATAACGGGGTGCGCGGCGGGGCCGCCGATTTTAACGTTAATCGATCATGGATCAGGCATGGATCCCGATATTAGCCCTTCCCCGGATTTTAGGATCGAGTTGTTTGAAGACGGAAAAGTACATTATCATGGCATAAAAAGCGTCAATGTGATTGGCGACCGCTATGGGCAGATCAGGCATGAACAAGTACAGACGATGGTCGGCTTGTACAAAAAACTGGCGGATTCTAGGCGTGGTTTTAGCATTGCCACGCAGTATACTTGCCATAGGTCAGTCTCCTTTAGTTGGGATAGGGATACTCCATATGACTGGGGGACTGAACACCTAACCGATTAACGGTGCGTATAACGCACCCTACAATCTAACCCTAACTCGGAAACACGCCCGTAGACAAATACCGATCCCCACGGTCACAAATAATCACTACGATCACCGCACCGCTTAGTTCTTGCGATAAACGCAAAGCCACAGCTACCCCGCCGCCGGATGAAACACCCGCAAAAATCCCTTCTTTCGCTGCCAAATCCCGCGTGGTTTGTTCGGCAGAAGCCTGATCGACATCAATAATCCGGTCTACCCGATCTGCTTGGTATATTTTTGGCAGATATTCTTTCGGCCAACGCCGAATGCCGGGGATTTTAGATTCCCCTTCCGGCTGTACGCCGATGATTTGGATGTTTGGATTTTGCTCTTTGAGAAATTTTGACGTACCCATAATCGTACCCGTCGTACCCATCGAACTGACAAAATGGGTAATTTTGCCGTGGGTATCCCGCCAGATTTCAGGCCCTGTGCCCTCGTAATGGGCGCGGGGGTTGTCGGGATTGGCAAACTGGTCGAGAATCCGGCCTTCGCCATTCGCCTCCATCTCCCTGGACAAATCAATTGCCGCTTCCATACTACCGGAAGCGGGTGTCAGGATGATTTCCGCACCGTACGCTTTCATGGAGGCGATACGTTCCGAACTCATATTGTCTGGCATTATCAGGGTCATTTTATAACCTTTGATGGCGGCTGCCATTGCCAAGGCGATGCCGGTATTGCCACTCGTCGCTTCAATCAATCGGTCGCCGGGTTTAATCTCGCCTCTGGCTTCGGCATGTTTAATCATGCTTAACGCTGGGCGGTCTTTTACCGAACCAGCAGGATTATTGCCTTCCAGCTTAACGAGGATGGTATTGCTGGTTTCCCCAGGCAACCGTTGCAACCTGACTAAAGGCGTGTTACCGACAAAAGATTCAATCGTAGGATAAGGCATGATTAATAAAGGAAAACCAAAAATAGGCTTGATTATCCCATAAAATCTTGATGGAAATAGCAGGATTATTAAACGCCAATTAAGTTTAATTCTTATTCAACTGGCAAGAAAAACTGCTAACCATCCTTGGCTAGCAGTATAGGAGGAGCTTTTTTGATGAATGTGTTATCTCTACTTTGATTTCCTGACCAAGCGACATATCAACTTAGTCAGGAAGGACAATCTTGAGTTGTTTGCTGATTGAGTAAGCAATCTTATTGCAATCCAGCTTCAAAAGGTTGAAGAGGTTGCATTCCTTCCATAATCTCACGCCCTGCTGAACCTACTGCTGGCAGGACAATGCTTTCTTGTAAAGCCTGGTTAGTGGTTGTATTAAACTTGACAGCAACCTCATTACCGACATGCCCATTTGGTAAAATCAGGGATGGATGGTCAAACGGTGCTTTTTCCCAGCGAACCCGCTCATCAGTCAATGTTTTCAGGAAAGCCACCAAGTCATCAATATCTGTATTGGTCAAATTCAATGTTTGGTGTGATTTGGCGTTTTCTTCCTTGATAAGGATCTCGCGTGCGGGACGCAGTTCTCCAGGCAACTCTGGCTCAAGTAAGTCAATGGGTTCTGATACCTCCACAATCTCGCCTACTTGTTCCACTTCATTGCAACTTGTTTCAAAGGCCCCTCTAGTACCTGCTATGTCTGGATCGACATTGCTTGGGTGACCTGAACCGGATAGTGAACCCGTGCTATCAATAAGCCCAGTTTCCGAATCAGCCGCCACCACCTGATTGCCGAATTCATCAGTAGTAAGCACTGGCTCGTGTTGGTTTTCACAACCTGATTTTTTCTGGAAGTGGTCTTTACGATCACCACCACGATTATAAAATTGAATGACTTGTTCCAGCGTCGCTTGTCCTCCATTATGAAAATAAGGGCCGGTTAATTCGACATTTCGCAATGACGGTGACTTAAATGAGCCATCAACCGCATCCCGTTCATCACTAGCGATAGGGCCATTTCCACACAAGTAGCCAGAAAACGTCGTCGCAGAGTTCCAATTAACACAACCAGTTTGAGAGTCCATGAGATCAGAATCAATTTTGAACGGATCGGGCGTAGCATGGGTTATATTGAGATTGTCGCTAAAAATATCGACTGGGTCATTAGCATTCTTTTTTGTATTGCGAGTGAATGACAAAGGGAAGCCATAAGGATCAGTCGCCCCAACACCAATATCTTCTTTCGTTGGGCGCACACCAATATTATAAAAACCGGCATCGTACAAGGCGATTCCACCATCGCCCATAACCATTCGCTCAACATACTGGCCATCGTCTTGAATCTTGTATTGATTGGTCACATGGGTGATCGAAGCAGCCGTAAATTCAGGGCCCGAATGACAGGCTAAACACTTGCCTTTAGTCATAAATAGGCCAAAACCACGCCGCTCTTGTTCGGTTAGAATTGTGCTGACGTTTGCTGGGTCTTCCTGTGCTTTATCAAATCGCGAGTCATCAGATACTAATGTTGCTTCATAAGCCTGAATGGCCAATCCCCAAAATAATGAGAAGTTGTTTTCAATCAATTTATAGTTAGCTCCCGCAACAGAAACCAAGGTAGTATCAGGCACTTTCCAGAAGGCATCATTAAAAGCTGCCTGTACCAATTTTTTATACGTATACACACCTTTGGTACCTATTAAAGGGTAAGCAGAATAGCTTCCTAACACACTGTCAGTCAGATCAA
>JABFSV010000215.1 GCA_013140405.1 Methyloglobulus sp.
GCAATAGTTGGCGGTGAAGGGGTTAGTATTTCCGCTTCTTCAGCGTTGGTGTTGGATATTGCGAAGAGCAGAAATACGAATAAAAAACGATACGCAGCAAAACTTTTCAAATAATTCATGTATTAAGCATGGTTTCAGGATCAACAATTTCTTATTGTACCATGCGTTATTTTAATTTTGTCTGGTTGCAGTGACTATCTGAGGGTCTTTGATACCTATTTTTGCCAATTGGTAACTCAGCATTTCAGCATTTTGCTTCGACTTAATGGGTCCCATTTGCACTTTGTATAAGGTATTTTTTCTTTGTTTTGAAGTATGAATGGTTGGCTCAGGCAGGTTGTGGGCGGCAATCTTGTCTTGCAATTTTAAAGCCTTGCTTTCACTACCAAAGCTGCCTACCTGAAAATAGACTTTTTTGTTTTGGCTCTCTGCCGTTTTCTGGATTTGTGGCAGGGCTTGCATAGCTGAGATGGCCTTGATTTCTACTTTACCCGTCCCCTCGCTCTGTATACCTAATTTTTTGGCGGCAGCGTAGGATAAATCCATAAGCCTGTTGCCAGAATAGGGGCCTCTGTCATTGATGCGGACAACAACGGTCTTATTGTTTTCTAAGTTAGTTACTTGGGCATAAGACGGAATCGGCAGGGTCTTATGGGCGGCGGTCATCTCATACATGTCAAAAATTTCGCCGTTAGCGGTCTTTTTGCCATGGAAGCCTGGCCCATACCAGGAAGCTACACCCTGTTTTAGGTAGCGGGCGATTCGGGGTAACCAACTCTCCTGTTGTGCTGATTCTTCAGCTTTATCAGTATCTTCTACGTTGAGAAAGGACTTTCCGCTTAATTCTATTATTGAATGATGCCTGGATTTGTTGCCTGTTTGGGAAGGTAGCTGTATGGCTACCAAGGCGGCTTTGGGCGGCGAAGCGGGTTGGGAAATAAAGGGGGTTTGGATGGGTGCTTCGCTGATTTTAATCTGGTTACTCGAACAACTGCTGAGTACCAGGATTAGTGGTATGGTTATGATTTTGTTCATAAGAAGAGGGAACTCTTTGATTAGAAATAGCTAGAATTAGCTGATAAACAGCTAGTGCGTAGAGAGGACTTTTGTTGTAGCGCGTAATAACATAAAAATTGTCTGATGCTGCCCATAATTCTTCGCCGTTCTCTTGTTCAAAAGCGATAATTTTCGCTTTTTTGGTTGAAAGTAAAGGTGTACTTATGTTTGGGTTTATTGAATTAGACGTGATTAACCTTAAATCTTCCTTAAGGTAAGGTAAGGATTGTGCTGATTTTCGACTTCCGTCACGAATTTGGACAATGACAGGCTGACCTGATTGCCAGCCATGTTTGGCAAAATAATTTGCTATGCTGGCGATCACATCATCAGGATTTTGCCAGATGTCTCGATAATTATCTTTATTAAAATCAATAGCATAATTTCTATAACTGCTGGGCATGAATTGTGGCATTCCCATCGCGCCCGCATAAGAACCCTCCGGTTTTAAGGGATCGATATGCTCTTCTCGGCATAGCAAAAGAAAATGCTCCAATTCGCTACGAAAAAATTCACTGCGCGGTGGATAAGCAAAGGCGAGCGTGGATAAAGCGTCAATGACGCGATAACTGCCCGTGTGTTGTCCATACTGTGTTTCCACGCCGATAATGGCAACAATAATCGCCGCAGGTACGCCCGTGTCTTTTTCAACTACCGCCAAAGTTTCGGCATGTTCACGCCAGAATTGCACGCCGGCTTTGATGCGGGGTTCTTTTAGGAAGATTTTGCGGTATTTGTACCAAGGCAAGCCTTCGGATGGCTTTGAAATCTTCTTGATAATGCCTTCATTCAGCTCAACGTTATTGAATAGATCGGCAAGCGCCTTTTCATTAAATTGGTGCTTGGCGACCATTTGCTTAATAAACCCATCAACCGTCCCCTGATCTTTGATTGTGCCAGCGCCAGTACAGGACAAAATAGCAAAACAAGTGCAGAATACGGACAGCCTAACAAATAAACCCATAAATTTCATAGCGTTAATCAGGGATAAATTTTTTGTGGGTATGTATGGACATCAGGATGCCAAAACCAGCCAATAAAGTGACGACTGACGTACCACCATAACTAATCATAGGCAAAGGTACGCCAACAACAGGCAGGACACCAATGACCATCCCTATATTGACGAATACGTAAACAAAGAAAGTGAAGGCCAGACTGCCAGCCAATAAACGGCTAAAAGTATCCTGGGCTTGTGATGCTATATATAAGCAGCGGCCAATTACCAAAAGATAAAGCACCAACAGGCCAAGGCAGCCGAACAGACCAAATTCTTCGGCAAACACGGCAAAAATGAAATCGGTGGAGCTTTCCGGCAGGAATTCCAACTCAGACTGTTTGCTACCCAGCCAACCTTTGCCGTATATGCCGCCAGAGCCAATCGCAATTTTCGACTGAATAATATGATAGCCTTTGCCCAACGGGTCAGCCTCAGGATCCAGGAGAGTTATGATTCGGGCGCGTTGATAATCATGAAGAAAATAATGCCAGACGACAGGAGTCAAAGCAGATAGGGATACAAAAATTGCCATAATCAAGCGCCAGGATAACCCTGCGAAAAACAGCACTGCCCCTCCCGAACTTGCAACCAAAATCGCTGTACCCAAGTCGGGTTGTTTGGCTATTAGTAACGTTGGTATCAGGATAAGCACACCGGAAACCAGCAGTTGATGGGTTTTTAACGGCAAGGCGTGATCGGCAAGATACCAGGCGATCATCATTGGTGTCGTGATTTTTATCATTTCCGATGGTTGGAAACGAAAAAAACCAAGGTCAAGCCAACGTTGTGCGCCTTTGCCGATATGGCCCATCACCAAAACAGCAATGAGCAGGGCAATACCAATGCCAAATAACAGTGCCGAATAGCGTTTAAATTGATAGGGATTAATGTGTGCCAGCACCGCCATGAGCAAAAAAGCCAAACCAACCCGTATAGCTTGCTTAACCAGCAGCTCTATATCCTGGCTTCCCGCACTGTAAAGGACGACAAAACTCAAGCATGAAATAAGCAGCAGAGAGATTAATAAAGGAATATCAATATGCAACTTGCTGAGAATACGTTCGACTAACGAAGGGGCATCAAATTGCTCGCGTCGGGACTCAATCTTCATATTGGTATATTCATGGCAGTGCCGTTTGCTTATCGCTCAAATATTGCTTAATCACCTTGGCGGCTATGGGTGCAGCGACTGAGCCACCATGCCCACCATTTTCGGCTATCACCGCAACCGCAATCTTCGGGTTATCAGCGGGTGCGAACGAGATAAACAAGGCATGGTCCCGCTGCTTAAAATCAATCGCATGTTCGTTATAACTGGCATTTTGTTTGATGTTAATAACCTGGGCAGTACCTGTTTTTCCGGCGATTTGATAGTTAATATCCAGCCCTATGCTTCTTGCTGTGCCTCGGTTACTGTGGACTACATTCACCATCGCAGCAATAATTGTATTAATGTTGGCGGATTTTAGGGGAAGAGTAGTTTTGGGATTATTTTCACTGGGTTTGGTAACAGCGTCCGAAACAACTTTGTCTACCAAATGTGGGGTTACGATTTTGCCGTTGTTCGCTAAAGTGGCGGTGGCTTTGGCGAGTTGCAACGGGGTGACTTGATGGTAACCTTGGCCTATACCTGTAATGACCGTTTCGCCAGGAAACCAAACCTGATTTTTCTTGCTCAATTTCCATTCACGCGAAGGCAGCAACCCTGATTTTTCTCCCATTAAATCTATGCCCGTTTTTTCACCAAAACCAAATTGTTGCAGAAAGGCGTGAATACGGTCGATGCCTAACATGCCCGCCAGCCGATAAAAATAAACATCACAAGACTGCGTCACCGCCTCGCTAACATTTACCGCACCGTGACCACCTTTGCGCCAATCCCGATAACGATGGGAATCATTGGGCAATTGGTAATAACCAGGGCATAAAAGTTGCTGGCGAACACCGACCGTGTTGTATTCAAGCCCCGCCAATGCCATAAACGGTTTGATGGTCGAACCAGGCGGGTACAGGCCGCGCAGCGCACGGTTATAGAGGGGTTGGTCTGGCGAAGATTGCAGTGCTTGATAAGCTGGGCCGCTAATCCCGATAACAAAAGGGTTGGGGTCGAAACCGGGTCGGCTGACGAAAGTCAAAACGCCGCCTGTCTCAATTTCGATAGCGACAACGGCACCATTATATTTTTCCAAGGCATCATAAGCCGTTTTTTGCAGATCTATATCCAGCGTTAAATGCAGATTTGACCCAGCTATCGGGGCGACTTCCTTGAGTGTTTTAAGTGGGCGGCCTTGGACATTAGTTTCTATTTCTGAATAACCTGTTTTGCCATGCAATTCAGTCTCATAAGAACTTTCGACACCAAGTTTCCCGATGTAAGTGGAACCTCGATATTCAGAGATAGGTAACTCTTTCAATTCCTCTTCATTAATACGCCCAACATAACCCACAACATGGGCAGCCAAGTCACCATAAGGGTAGTGCCTTAGCTGACGGACATGGGCATCAACACCATGAAAATAGGGTCTGGCGACAGCAAACTTTGCCAGTTCTTCATCGGTAAGATTGGCTATCAAGGGGATGCTTGTAAAACGCTTTTGACGTTTACGTAGCCTTTGAAATTGCTCGATTTTTTCGTCGGGTATGTCGAGCAGTTGCTTCAATCTTGCCAACGTATTATCCAAATCGCTAACTTGGTCTGGAACAAGTTCCAGGCTGTAAGTTTGTGCATTTTCAGCTAGGATATTGCCGCGCTTATCATAGATCATTCCGCGAGAAGGGACGGTTGGCTCTATTTTGATACTGTTTTCTTTCGCCAGGGTGGCATAGTGCTGATGACCGACAACTTGCAAATACGCCAGCCGGACAATCAGGCAGACGGTCAGTAACACAATGATAACAAAAGCAGAAATGATCCGCCCCAGGAACAGTTGGCTCTCTACCGGATTGTCCTTAAAGTTTAAAGTACGAGGCATCGCAGAGGTGATTGGCCTGTTAATCAGTTTTGATTGGCTTTGCTAACCGGACAAAACGTAACACGGTATAAACCAAAGGCCAACAAACAGTACCTACAAAAACAGGAAGCCAAAAAGTAGGTTTTAATTCCGCAGTCTGTTGAATATTTTTTATGAAAAACAGCAAAAGCTGGGATAGCAACAAGCAAAAAAAGATAAATAACGCTTGTTGGATGAAAGGTAACTGGCGCAGCCGCTTATGTAACATCAGGCAAATATAAATCACCAGCGAATAGGCCAGTGCATACTGGCCCAATAACCGCCCAGTCAACACATCGGTAAGCAAACCGAATATCCAAGCATGGAAAATACCAACACGTTCAGGAACAGCTAGTGACCAATAGATAAGGACTAATAGCACCCAATCAGGATTGTAAACTGCAAATATGGCAGATAAAGGGGCTATTTTAAGGCCCATAGCGAAGACAATTGTCAGGACAATACGCCCAAAGCCGTAGTTATTGCTCATTTGTATGACCCTCTACCTCATTTTGTATGGGCGCTTGCGCGGGTGAGAGAGCAATAGGCTTTGTGTTGCTCCAGACTATCATCAATTCCCTATTACGGTCGAGCGAGGCTTTTGGAGTTGCCGTAACTTGCTTGTTGGCAGGTGGCGTGAACGGATCAACAACGGCGACCGGATAACCTTGCGGAAAAGTACCGCCCAAACCGGATGTGATTAATAAATCTCCGGCTTGGACATCGGCATTGTCAGGCAAAAAAGGCAACTTAAGTCGGTTTAATTCACCTGTGCCAACGGCAATAGTCAGCAAACCATTCCGATTCACTTGCACCGGAATGGCGTGGTTGGGATCAGTAATCAACATAATTTCAGAACTCTGCGGTAGCGCACGAAAAACCTGACCCACCACACCATTGGCATCGACAACAGCTTGCTGGATATGCACACCAAAACGGGTGCCTTTGTTAACGACCACAATGTTTTCGTAGGGCGAGGAAATATTGACTGACAATAATTCAGCAATCAGCACTTGTTCCCCTAGCTTGAACGAATTTTCCAACAACGCCCTAAGCCGGATATTTTCCTTTTCCAATGCGTCGTATTTGAGCAGGCGGATTTGGTCGATGGCTTGGGTTTCCCGCAGCTTTTGGTTTTCCTGCTCTAAAGACGAATAAGATTTCAACGAATTACTGATTCGACCAGCCGTTGCAACGGGCAAGTCAACCATGTATTTAATCGGATCGACGGCAAGCGACAGCGTGGCGCGAATCGGAGCCAAACGGACGCTGATTTGATCCATAGTCAACAGGGCAATTGAGGCCATGACTGCAATAAACAGACGTGCGTGTATTGACGGGCCTTCGGCGAATAACAGTTTTATGGCGTGAGATCTCGTATCA
>JABFSV010000262.1 GCA_013140405.1 Methyloglobulus sp.
TCATTTTATTTTCCCCAACCTACCGTACTGCTACTCGTTATTAAATTGATCAATTAAATTTTCGATTTTATATCCAACAGCATTTATTTCACTGTTATTCCCAACCCCTTTCTCCAATAACAATGTACCAAGCGCTTCTTTAACTTTTTCCATTTCGTTAAAGGTTAAGTCTATTTGATATTTCCCTGTTCTATAGCTATCTTTTACAACAAACTCACCAACTCCTTGGGCTTTTTTAAAATGTTGAATAAAAGAATAACCTTCAAAATTCTTGATAAGAAAATTCACATCAGAAGAAAAAAGATAAATAATCAATTTTAAATTTTAACAGGAGTTACCCAACCGACCCTTCCAAGCTCAAGCCCAACAACGCCTGCGCTTCCACCGCAAACTCCATCGGCAATTCCTTAAACACTTCCTTGCAAAAACCGTTGACGATCATCGACACCGCATCTTCCGCCGACAAGCCCCGTTGCTGGCAAAAAAACAGCTGGTCTTCGCTGATTTTAGAGGTGGTTGCTTCGTGTTCGACTTGTGCGGATGGTTGTTTGACTTCCACGTAAGGGAAGGTGTGTGCGCCGCATTTATCGCCGACCAGCAAGGAATCGCACTGGGTGTAGTTACGGGCATTCTCGGCGCTTTTCAATACCTTCACCAAGCCGCGATAGGTGTTTTGAGCGCGGCCTGCGCTGATGCCTTTGGACACAATCGTGCTACGGGTATTTTTGCCGATGTGGATCATCTTGGTGCCGGTATCGGCCTGTTGCCTGTTGTTGGTGACGGCCACGGAATAAAACTCGCCGATGCTGTTGTCACCGGTTAAGATGCAGCTTGGGTATTTCCAGGTGATGGCGGAGCCGGTTTCTACCTGCGTCCAGGATACTTTGGCATTATCGCCCCGGCAGTCGGCACGTTTGGTGACGAAGTTGTAAATACCGCCCTTGCCTTCCTTATCACCCGGATACCAGTTTTGCACGGTAGAATATTTGATGGTGGCATCTTTCATGGCGATCAACTCAACGACGGCTGCATGGAGTTGATTTTCATCTCGCATCGGCGCGGTACAGCCTTCGAGATAACTGACATGGCTACCTTCATCGGCAATGATTAAGGTGCGTTCAAATTGTCCGGTATTCGCTGCATTAATCCTGAAATACGTTGATAATTCCATCGGGCAGCGCACGCCTTTGGGAATGTACACAAACGAGCCATCGGTAAACACGGCGGAATTCAGTGCGGCAAAAAAATTATCGCCCGTCGGAACAACTGAACTTAGATATTGTTTGATTAAATCGGGATGATCGCGCAAGGCTTCGGAAATCGGGCAGAAAATAACGCCCGCTTCTTTTAGCTTGCCTTTAAATGTGGTTGCGACCGAAACACTGTCGAATACCGCATCAACCGCAATCCCAGCCAATTTTTCCTGTTCGTCTAAAGGTATGCCCAATTTTTTATAAGCGGCCAACACTTCAGGATCGATCTCGTCGAGGCTTTTTGGCCCGTCTTCTTTACGTTTAGGCGCGGAATAATAGCTTATGGCTTGGTAATCAATCGGCTCGATATTCAATTGCGCCCAGTCCGGCGACTTCATGGTTTGCCAGTGCCGAAACGCTTTCAAGCGGTATTCCAGCATGAATTCTGGCTCATTTTTAACTTTCGATAATTTATGGATAACCGTCTCATCCAGGCCAACGGGAAACGTATCAGTCTCGAGTTCAGTAACGAAACCTTGCTTATACGTTTGGTTAATCAGGTTATTTATTTCTTGAGTACTTGCAGACATAACTGGCTCTCAAATTGGACGATATAAACTGGAAACAGGAATCAGAAATTCTTGCGGCACGTTAACTGGCTTGATCATATCCGCCAGGGTTACCGCTTCCAGCGCATGTTGGATGGCTTGGTTAATCAAGCCCCAATTGGCGCTGATGCCACAACCAGAAGCCTGTTCGCAACCTTCATGGGAAATACTGCATTCGGTCAAGGCAATCGGGCCTTCCAGGGCGCTGATAACGTCGGCGACAGAAATATTTTCAGGTGCTCTAGCCAGGGCATAGCCACCCTTGATCCCGCGCGTCGATACCAAAACCTTGGCATTAACCAATATTTTCAATATCTTGCTGACAGTCGGCAAAGCAATTCCGGTTGCATCTGCCACACCCATCGCCGAATGGGTCAGATCATTTTCTTTTGCAATATGGCTTAATATGACCGTTGCGTAGTCAGTTAGCTTGCTTAACCGTAACATGCCCTGCTCCAAGTAATTGAGGACTATTTTAGTCCTATTTAGTCGCTGAGTAAAGCGCTCTCGTGCCTAAGATATTGTTGTTAAAATCCTCAGCGGCTGGCAAAATTAAACCTGTTGTTGTAAAGTTAAACCGATCAAACCTGAAGAGGTGACATGTGACTATCAAGAAAACCCAAATTGATGCCAACAAATCTGCCCAGATTGTTTCAGAAGCCCGTCGAAACCAGGAATTGCGGGAACAATCTTATCGAGGCCAAGCCCTAAAGCTCTATCCTTGGATTTGTGGGCGTTGCACTCGGGAATTCGACCATAAAAACCTGAGTGAATTAACTGTTCATCACAGAAACCATAATCACGATGATAATCCACAAGATGGCAGCAACTGGGAGTTGCTTTGCCTTTATTGCCATGACAATGAGCATCAACGCTATGAAGAAACGCGGTTTGGCAATGCCAAAACAGCATCTTCAAAGGATACGGCTGGTGCAGGACACAATCCCTTTGCCAACCTTAAAGACTTGATGAATAAGAAATAAGCGCTTAGGCAGAGCTGGTTTCTAAGCTATCAATCCCCAGATTGGCTAATTGATCCGCCCTGTCGTTACCAGTATCACCGGAATGACCTTTTACCCATACCCATTTAACATTATGCGGCAATCTGGCAGCATCCAGCCTACGCCATAAATCTTCATTTTTGACGGGCGATTTACCTGCCGTTTTCCAGCCCCGTTTTTTCCAGTTATCCATCCATTCAGTGATGCCTTGTAGGACGTATTTAGAATCACTATTTATCTGCACACTGCATGGCTTAGTCAAGGCTTCCAAGGCATTGATGACCGCTAATAACTCCATACGGTTATTTGTCGTCTCGCGTTCGCCGCCGTAAAGCTCCTTGGTATTGCCTTTATAGCTAAGAATTACACCCCAGCCACCTGGGCCTGGGTTACCACGGCATGCGCCGTCGGTATAAATAATGACAGTATCATTCATGTTTTTTATGCGGGTGACCAACCATAGCAGTGCTTGCTAAAGCCAAACGTGGGTTCAAATTTTTCACAGGTGTCAAAGGAATCAAGTTATACCGCCGTTTTATTGCCTTAACCCCATAAGCAGCAGCCGATAAGGAAAAAATATTCGCCATTTTAAAATGTGTCGTTTTGATGGAATCCAAGTTAAATTGCGATACCGTCGTCACTTCAAAATTGAGCAACTTTAACCAGTCGATCACTCGGGAGCGACGGATAAAATGCCCGCTCCATGAATCTGCGAGACGCTTATCCCAAATGTATTGGTATCTGACCCAGACGCTCCAGGGATTAAAATTCAAAATCACCACCGTCCCTTCCGGCTTTAAAACCCGCTCTACCTCGCGCATGGTATGGAATCGGTAGGCATCAAACTCCAGGATATGCGGCAATATGATCATGTCCACAGTCTCACATTGCAACGGCAAATGATAGGCCTTTGCCCGAATTTTCCTCGCTCCTTGACACCCTAGATTCTTAGCATCCAGTATCGTATAGTTCGTGTAAAGTGTGCAATCGACAAACTCGCTTTCCCAGCCCAGTCCACCGATCTGTAAGACTGTTTGCTTGCAACTGACCACGATAGCACTCTGCAAATAACCTACTTCAAGGTCCCTTAACAGCTTGCCTCGTGGTGTCTCATAGTACCCAAACAGAAAACTGCGTTTCATGGCTTATACTCTATCAACATTAATTTTAGATATTCCAATAAAAACAAGCTACAATGAAAGTATTCTCTATTTAAACTTTATTAAGGTTAGATGATGCATAACAATTCTAACAGGTCAGTTAATTTTCTTATTTTTTTGATCGCATTGCTTGCCGTCGGCTGTTCCGATGCACCAAAAGAACCGTTAGTCATCGATAACACGCCAGGCGTTACGAGACTGTACACAGGACAGACCACCCAACCGTCGCGAAATTTCTTCAAAAAACGAATAAAGAACCTTTTTTCCCATCATGACACCGTCTGGGAAAGAATGATCTCGTTATACTCATTCCCAGAAGTCGATAATGAACGTATCAATGCAGAATTAAGTTATTACCTCAACCACCCCGATTACATCGCCAGAGTCCAAGAACGTGCCGCGCCTTATATGCACCTGATCCTGGATGAAATTGAGGCGAAAAACTTACCCGGCGAACTAGCTTTGCTGCCCGTCGTCGAAAGCGCCTTTATCCCAGAGGCTTATTCCAGAAGCGCCGCCTCTGGGCTTTGGCAGTTCATTCCTTCGACTGGCCGCCTGTTCGGGCTGGAACAAAACTCCTGGTACGATGGCCGTCGCGATGTCTATGCGTCCACCCAAGCCGCCACTACATTCCTTAAAGGACTCAGCGAAGAGTTCGGTGGCGATTATTTTCTTGCCTTGGCATCGTATAATTGGGGCAAGGGCAATGTTGGCAAAGCCATCGCAAGAAACGAATACCAAGGCTTGCCTACCGATTATTGGTCTTTGAATCTTCCCAAGGAAACAGAAGATTATGTACCACGGTTATTGGCGATTGCCAAATTATTTGCCAACGCAGAACAGTATGGCATCCGCTTACAAAATATTCCCAACAAACCTTATTGCGAAGTGGTCAATGTCGGCTCGCAATTGGACATAGACAAAGCGGCTGAACTCGCCCAAACTCCGCTCAGCCAATTTTTAAAATTGAATCCCTGCTTTAAAAAAGGCAGTACTGCACCGGATGGCCCACATCGTTTACTGATCCCATCCCATCGCGTGCAGGCATTCAAACAAAATCTCGCACGTTTGCCTTATGAAGAAAGAGTCGATCAAAGACAGCGCGACGAAGAATTGTTAGCAGAAAAAATTCGCCAAAATGAATTGGTGGCGCAAAGAATGAGGGATGACGAAGAAAGACAAGAAAACCGCCGCCAAAGGGAAGTCATCGCTGCTAAGCCGCGTTATTACTCGCCAACACCAACCCAAGCGTATAAAGTGCATCGTGGCGAAACCTTGTCAGCTATTGCCAGAAACCATGGCACAACAATAGACAATTTGCGTCAAATCAATCACTTATCAAGAAGCACCGTCAACTCAGGTTCTTACCTGAAAGTTCCAACAACAAGTCGGCATACATCAATAGCTAAAGAAGTAAGCAAAGCTGACAAACCAAAATCATCGGGCGGACAGACTTATGTCGTCAAAAAAGGCGATACTTTTTACAATGTCTCCAAACGCTACGGTGTTAGTCGCAGCGCGATTGCAGCCTGGAACAATATCACCCCTAATGGGTCGCTTAAGCTAGGACAAAAGCTGGTCATCAAGGGCGGGGCGCAACAAGTCGCCTCAGTGTCACCAACCCGCCTCATACGTTACACGGTAAAACCTGGCGATTCATTGATGCAACTTTCCAGAAAATTCGGCGTATCGTTGAACGATCTACGTAAATCCAACCCCGCCGTAAGCAAAGGGCTACGCCCAGGCCAAAGCATTAAGATTTTGGTTGATAATTCTAATCGAGCCACCTAAGCATTGCCAATCCCTGCCCTACTCTCATCAAAGAAGTAGGGCAGGTGTGGTAAGAACCACATCTTTAGTGGGTTATCCGATCACCACAAACCTTACTTAATATCGATTTGTGACTCTTCCAAGCGTATTGCTTATCTCCACACCAATCGTTTTTCTGGTTTTGGCAAGAATTTTTCCTGGTCAGAAACTGCCTCAGTCAGATGATTGGCATGTTCGTGCATTGTTCATAAATCTCACCACTTCTCATAACCCTATCCACAATACGGGGTTGGATCGGTTTGTTTGATGGCTAAAATTAACTCCATTTAGCCACTTGGACTGCGCCTTTAGATGGATGAAATGGTTTAATTAAACAGGACACATCTAGAGGCAGATTTGTAATGTCATTAGAAGTGAACATGAATAGCAATCAATCGAATCGACTGTGTAAGGGCGCGGGGGGGATTGAGCAATTTTAAGCCGTAATAATAGCAAACTTGTCGCACCTGTGTGCGTCCTTACATGTGATGCCTGTCAACATTGGGATACCATTTTTTTGGTAAGTGCTATTACCCCTGTTTAGGGCGGAATGCCAAGAAACCTTGCGGGACTGCATGGGCAAAAAACCCTTTCTTCTGAGTATCATAAGGGTTTATGGATCTTTCTGGGATTATGTGAATCAGTTACTT
>JABFSV010000375.1 GCA_013140405.1 Methyloglobulus sp.
CATGCTGCTGAAAAAATAAGCCATCTGCTTGGTGATGTAGGACGGCCAGAGGCTCTAAGCATTAAGCAAGCGGCAGCTACTGTCTCTGGAAAATACACTCCACAGAACATCCTTCCCCAATGGGAAGAGTTTTTCAGCCGCCGTATAGAAGCCGAAAAAATGAGCAAACTGAACATCAAAGGAAATTAATAATGAAAGTTGTTCTCACATGTGGGCATCCTTACTCAGGGTTTTCGCAGCTTCACCGAGCAATGCTTGGAGCAGGGTTGAAGCCAGCAAAGACATCTAGGCGAGAGATGTTTTCCCCTGAAGAAATTCAGAAAAAAATCTGTGACGGTATTGGAGCGGATTCCTCTTTCAATTGCGAACCAGCTCAATTGAAACCTGGAAAAGTATGGCAAGGACTATCGGCGGATCTCTTTATAGCTAACCTAGACCAAGAGATTTGGGGTTGGGCTGACCTAAATACCATTTTTTTACTTAACTTCTGGCGAGATTTTGATCCGCAAACTCGATTCGTATTAGTCTACTCCTCTCCCACCTATGCACTTGCTCAACTGTTGAGAGAACAAGAAACTTCTCCTGCCCTCGTCGAAAGCTTTTGTTTATCGTGGCTGAGAGTCAATTCAGAGTTGCTCCGCTTCTACAATCGAAATCTGGATCGTTGTGTCCTGTTTAATATTGAGGCACTTTCATTGCCTTTGGAGGCAATCCGCCTACTTTCAGTTTCGCGGGATAGGCTGGGGGTCAGCCTCTCAGCGCCGGCTGATTGGTGCATCGAACAGCCTATGAATGACGCAGCGTTTAGGTTGTTTGCTTACTCCCTGTTGCAGGAGCATCCTAGTGTACAAGTGTTATATAAAGAACTGGAAAGCGTTGCCGATATCATTTATGACTTCCCCGAACCTCAAAAAGAAATACTAATAGCTAAAACTTTTGTTCAATATCAACATCTAGCTGAACGGCACGGCGAGGCTCGTGAGCTGTCAACCCAGTTAAACGTTCAGGTTTTGGAACTCCAAAGCCAATTGGGGCAGATTCAACAAGAGCTTGCTTTTGAAAAACAAAAGCCTGATCAAAGCAGCCAGCTAAAGGATCTCAAAAAAGAAAACGAACTTCTTCTCCTGCAAATGCATCAAGTGCAGGAAGAGTTGGAAAGTTATTTTTTGCAATGCCAGAGACTTTCATCTGAGCAGGTCAAGGTAGCGAAGGAGCGGCAAACGCAGATACAGCAGTTGACACAGGCACGCGATCAACAAGCTAAACTGGCAGCGGAACGGCAGAGCCAGATACAACAACTGGTGCAAGCACGGGACGGGCAAGCGGAGGAGCGGCAAACGCAGATACAGCAGTTGACACAGGCACGTGATGAACAAGCTAAACTGGCAGCGGAACGGCAGAGCCAGATACAGCAACTGGTACGAGCACGGGACGAGAAGGCCAAATTGGTGACGGAACAGCAAGCGCTGATTCAAAAACAGACGCGCACACAAAATGAATACGAAATCCTCAACGGAGAAAATGCAAGGCTGAAGAACCAATCGAACGTTTTAGAGGCTAAGCTTAGGGACGCACAAGCCAGCGTGTCTAGCAAGCAGAGCGAGCTTACGAAAGAGAACGAACTCCTACTACTCCAGTTACACCAGGTTCAGAAAGAGTTGGAACATTATTTCCTCAAGTATCAGGAAGTTACCCAAAGCAAATCTTATGTTACTTTTCTGCAAGACCTCGCTCAGCCGACAGAGCCGATTTTGGTCGATTTCTGCCGTCCAGTGGATGGCGATAACTGGTACGATGCGGAGGCAAATGGCAGTTGGGCCGGTCCAGAAAAAATAAGCACCATACGCATCCCGTCGCTGAGTCCCGGACAGTACCAGTTGAAACTGGATGTCGTGGATGCTAAGAACCCTAAAATACTGGACGAAATATCGCTTAGCTATAATGGACAGGCGATATTTCTGCAGAGGCAAGGTAATACTCATAACTTGTTTTTTGCGTTGTTTAAAAAAAAGGTGCGTTATCCAGTCCAGCTCCAAGCTATATTCACGGTTAACGCTACTCAAGCAAGTAAACCTGGAGTGCTGGCCTTCCAATTCGCTAAGCTTATTTCTTCCCAAATTAGAGGGAGAGGTGATAACCGATTCCTTGCTATCCAGGTTTGCAAGTTGCACATTGCTTCACTACGGACACAGGAAATTGTAGGAATCGACCTACGGAAGGATATACAAGGACAAAACTGGTATCACGTTGAACCGGACGGACGCTGGGCCGGTCCTGGAAAATTTAGCACCCTTTCACTCCCCAAGGTTAAATCCAGTCGCTACAAGATAGAAATAGAAGTAGTTGACGCAATGGCACCCCAGATATTGAAGGGGACGAAATTCAGTTTGAATGGAATCCCTCTGAATTTTGTCGACCCCAGTCCTTTGTCACTGTTACGGAGGCTGATTGGCAAGAGAAAGAAATATCCTGTTATTCTGACTGCACATGTCGACGTTAGTCAATCTCAGTGTAACGCTGGACTCAATCTTGAGTTTGAGTTTCCTAGTGTTATATCTCCTGCCAGCCGAGGTTCTGACGATAATAGGCATCTTGCCCTGCGTCTGAGGACAGTCAAGCTTATACCTCTGCCATGAGGAGTCCGCGAATTAATAGATCAGTGGGAAAACATATGACGAGTAATGTTGTTTGATGCTTGGCTAGGCTTCATGAAGCATGTCGGTTTTGTTACAAAGAATAGGTCGATGCTGTTGAAATTTGTTAGGGCAGAAATTTGACTGTCGTTGTACAGATAAAGTTGGCTGTAAGTATATAATTGCTATTAATCTCGCTTTGAATTCGTTCCGCGCGTTATTAGGCTATACTATAGCGGCTAAACAACCCCCCATGCTCCTGTGAAAATATATCCTAAAGCTGCCCTTAAAATAGATATCGCATGACCACGAACTTTACATTTCAAGACTGGATCGATCACTTGCGTTACTTTATGCCACCTCAAGGTGTGGTGCATGTAGGTGCAGGTGCAGGTACTCTCGCGGCGCGTTATGCTGACTGGTCTGTCAATGCTGGTGTGCTGATTGAAGCGGAAGAGACCTATTTTAACAAATTGACCCAAGTGGTGAGTGGGCTTAAGGGCTGGTCTGCCCACATAGCTATGATAAGCGACAATGAGGGTGAGGCCGTTTTTTACAAGACATCCAATCCCAACGAGAGCGGGTCACTGCCCCCAGAAGTTATGACGAAGCTCTGGCGGAATTTAAAGACAATCGAGGAGAGCCTCTTAAAAACAACCACACTTGAACAGTTGCTTGCCTCAGTGGGTATTCTTCCCATTCACTTGGACTGGTTGGTAATTGAATGTCTTTCGGCACTCCCTATACTCCAAGGGTCAGGTAACTACATGGATGGGTGGGACGTGATCATCGCGAGGGTGCTAATTGACGAAAACCTTTACCCCGGGAATGGCGTAACAAAAAATGAACTTGATATATACCTCGGCACCCAAGGGTATCGCTGCATTTCCATTGAGGTAGAGAGACAGCCAGCCATGGCAAGTGTGCTGTACATTAGGGATTTAAAAGTGCTTAAAGGTAAATCCCAGGAAAACCAAAGGAAAATTCAACGGTTGATACAGATACAGGATGAGCAAACGACGGAACGGCAGGCGCAAATCGAGCAGTTGACGCAAGCGCGGGACGAACAAGCTAAACTGGCGGCGGAGCGGCAGAGCCAGATACAACAACTGGAGCAAGCACGGGACGGGCAAGCCAGGCAGGCGGAAGAGCGGCAGGCACAAATCGGGCAGTTGACGCAGGCGCGGGATGAACAGGCCAAACTGGCTGTTGAGCGGCAAGTCCAGATACAACAACTGGCGCAAGCGCGGGACGAACAAGCTAAACTGGCGGCGGAGCGGCAGAGCCAGATACAACAGCTGGAGCAAGCACGGGACGGGCAAGCCAGGCAGGCGGAAGAGCGGCAGGCACAAATCGGGCAGTTGACGCAGGCGCGGGACGAACAATTAGGTAAGCTCAATCAGGAGCTTCGTGATGCTAGGCAAACTGCATCCTTAAGCGTCAAGTTGCAAATGCTGCGGGAAGCGGATCTCAAGGACTTGCAGGCGCGTTACCAAGCTTCGTTGTTCACGCAAGAAGAACAGCATCAGCTACTTGAAAAACTAGGTGAAAGACTTAGTGTTGTATCCAATTATTTTCATCAAATGGTCAATAGCGAAGCCACGACATTGCCTAACAACGAAAAAAAATTAAAACCCTCGAAAAGAATATCACCATCCCAAGCTAAACGTAGTCCTGCAGGTAAAACCAAGAAAGATTCCTAATCGTATCGATGTTAAACAAAACACCCTTTCCACATTCAGTGGAGAATATCACTGCTGAGATTGATGCCGCACTCGACCTACTTAAGGGGGTTTTCCTGGCACGGGAATCCATGTCCAGCAAAATTAAAACTCCAGCTAGCCTACTTGAGCAGTGCTTAGATATTTGTGCACAGCAGCGCTCAACGCAGCCGGATTCCATACGCACAGTACACCACTTCGCCTGCACTGGAGGCACGTTGATCAGCAAATGTATTGCTGCCATGCCAAATACCCAGTTACTGAGTGAAGTTGATCCACTAAGTACTTCGCTAAATTCGCTTGCCCAACCTCAGTTTGCACCAACAGACATGGTAAAACTGTTGCGGCAGAGTACCAGAGGGGTGGATGATAAGTTAATCATCAAGCTTTTTCTCAGCAATCTCGAAATTATTTATTCGGAAGCTGTTAATACAGGGCAACGACTGGTTCTGCGCGACCATGCCCATAGTTATTTCTGTAAAGGGGATGTCATCCCAATACGCCCAAGCCTACGTGATATGGTTAAGTCAAAATTTCAAGTGCGATCAGTTGTCACAGTAAGGCATCCAATAGACAGTTACCTGTCGCTAGAATCGAATGAATGGATGCACTTCAATCCGGCGACCTTCGATGAGTACTGTAAAAGATATATTGCCTTTCTTCGCGCCTATGAAGATCTGCCAATTATTTGTTTCGAGAATTTTATAGCTGCTCCCTTGCAAATCATGCAAGAAATTTGCGCTATACTTGACCTGCCCTTTAACGAGCAGTTTATGGATTTATTTGGTGTCTACAAGCTTACTGGCGATAGTGGAAGAAGCGGAGATGTCATTGGTTCGAGACCTAGGAGAGAAATGCGTGCAGACATGAAGGAAGAACTTTTCCACACAAAAAATTATGAAATCCTTAATAATCTGTTGCAGTACGATTAAGAATTTTTTGAATATCAACTCTATTTTTTAAAAAGGTAATTATATGAAAGTCCTAGTACTAGGTGGTGACGGGTTTTGTGGATGGCCAACTGCTTTGCATTTGTCCAAGATTGGACATGATGTAATTATTGTTGACAACCTGTCACGCCGTAAAATTGACATTGAACTGGAAGTTGAATCTTTGACCCCCATTACGGCTATGTCAACACGCCTTAATGCTTGGCTGGAACTAACTGGCAAGACGATTGGATTTTACAACATTGATGTTGCTCACCAATATCGAGAACTGCTCGACCTGATAAGTAACGAAAAAGTTGATGCCATCGTCCATTTTGCCGAGCAACGTGCTGCTCCTTACTCAATGAAAAGTGCCAAGGAAAAGCGTTATACCGTAGATAACAATCTCAATGCCACAAATAATGTGTTAAGCGCAATCGTGGAATCTGGACTTGATTTACATCTTGTGCACCTGGGTACCATGGGTGTTTATGGTTATGGTACGGCTGGAATGAAAATTCCGGAAGGCTATCTCAATGTCCAAGTGGTCACTGATACGGGTGACATTATCGAGCAGGAGGTGCTCTATCCGGCCAATCCCGGTAGCATCTACCATATGACAAAGACCCAGGATGCTCTTTTCTTCGCTTTTTACAATAAGAACGATGGCCTACGGATTACCGATCTTCATCAAGGTATAGTATGGGGAACTAATACAGTTGAAACATCAATGGATGAGCGACTTATCAATCGTTTTGACTACGATGGGGATTATGGCACGGTACTTAACCGATTCCTCATGCAGGCAGCGATTGGGCATCCATTAACTGTTCATGGCACAGGCGGTCAAACGCGAGCTTTCATTCATATCCGAGACACAGTAAGGTGCATTGAAATTGCACTCTCAACCCCGCCAAACCATGGCGAGAAAGTGAAAATTTTCAATCAGATGACGGAAACGCACTGTGTGCGGGAACTTGCGGAACTGGTTTCGCGCCTGACGGGAGTGGAAATTTCATATTTACCTAATCCCCGCAAGGAAGCGGATGAAAACGAATTGCATGTGGAGAACAAATGCTTTTTGGAGCTTGGTTTGGAACCAACTACGCTTGAAAGTGGGTT
>JABFSV010000317.1 GCA_013140405.1 Methyloglobulus sp.
GCTTCTGTCATATCAATAAACAAGGCTTGATAGTCGGCAATTACTGTTTTTTTCTGTAAGCCAGTAAGCAATATTTTTAAATTAACTTCATGATCGGAGGTATCGACACCCGCCGAATTATCTACCGCATCGGTATTAATGCAGCCGCCCCGTAGGCTGTATTCAATGCGGGCTTTTTGCGTAAAGCCAAGATTTGCGCCTTCGCCCACCACTTTTGCACCCAGGTCAGCGGCATTCACGCGCACATTATCGTTGCCCCGGTCTCCGACTTCTTCATGCTTTTCCGTACTGGCTTTCACATAAGTGCCAATGCCGCCCAGCCATAACAATTCGACGGGCGTAACCAACAAATAACGAATCAGGGATTCGCCATCTATCGCTTTATAACGGATGCCTAACCATTTTCGTAATTCAACAGAAACGGGAATGTTTTTGGCGGAACGGGAAAACACGCCACCCCCTTCAGAAATCAGGCTGCGGTCATAATCATTCCAGGTGGAGCCGGGTAATTTAAACAAGCGTTGGCGTTCCTTGAAGGCTGCATCACTGTCCGAAGGATTGGGGTCGATAAAGATATGCTGTCCGCTGAATGCCGCGACTAGTCGGATACAGGGCGATAGCAACATGCCATTACCGAAAACATCACCATCCATACTGCCAACGCCGATTACCGTAAACGCTTCTTGTTGAATGTCTTTGCCTAATTCGCGAAAATGCCGTTGTACGCAAACCCAAGCACCCCGTGCTGTGATACCCAATGCTTTATGGTCATATCCGCGAGATCCCCCGCTGGCAAAGGCATCTCCCAGCCAGAAGCTATATTCGGCAGCAACTGCATTCGCAATATCAGAAAACTGCGCTGTGCCTTTATCTGCGGCAACCACTAAATAAGGATCAGGGTCGTCGTGGGTCACAATTTCTTCAGGACTTACGATGGCATCATCATGATAATTGTCCGTTAAATCAAGCAAACCGCGCATTAAGGTTACATAGGCTTTTTTTCCAGCCTCTTTGAAATCTTGTCTAGCACCGTTCCCTTTTACGACAAAACCGCCCTTTGCCCCAGTTGGAATAATCAAGGCGTTTTTGTTGATTTGGGTTTGCATTAAATCCAATATTTCCGTCCTGAAATCATCAATGCGGTCAGACCAGCGGATTCCGCCGCGCGAAATTTTTCCGCCGCGCAAATGAATCCCTTCCATATCAACACCGTGTACATAAATTTCATACTGAGGTTTTGGGACGGGCATATCGATAATGCCTAGGCTATTAATTTTAAAGGCGACAAAGTAATCCTGTTGACAGCGGCGCTTATGAAAACTACTTCTAACCGTTGCATCAATCAGGTTAAACACTGTCCGCAAAATCCTGTCGTCATTAATGTCAGAAACCGAATCGATATTGTCCAATAATTGCAGCCGCAACGGGAACAAGGCTTGTTCTTCCCTAAGCATCGGATCTGCCCAGTCGGGGTCAGGTCTGAAACGTACTTCAAAATAATGGTACAGACCGAGTGCGACTTCTGGATTGTTAATCAAGGCATGATGAAAACTTGCCCGTGTCGTTCGATGCCCTAATTGCAAATAATAGTTCCGGTAAGCACGCAGGACATCTATTTCCTGCCAAGCCATTCCAGTCATTATGCACAGTTTGTTGAGGGCATCATTTTCAAGCCGTCCCTGCATGACGGCTTGAATGGTTTCCAGCAGTTGGCTTTTTAGCTGTCTGAATGGGACGTGCTGGCTTTTCGCGGCGTTGATGGTGAAACTCTTGATAGTTGCCGCAACACCTTCAATAACAAAGGTAAACTGGACTTGATCCATAACCCGTAAATTCATGTTTTCAAGTACCGGAATAAATTCATCCAGATAACGTTCTTGAAGGCTGTAAAAATGCAGGCGGTAGTGCGGATGGTCTGGATAGGGCTTGATTAGGCTGACGTTTTCGCAACGCGAGGCAATCAGGTGCTCAAGCTGGAGACTGTCATTAAGGGCATAACGCGGTGAAATCAGCCCTTGGTAGTCTGCGGGAAACAAGGCACGATATTTTTGCCATATTTGTTTGCCCTTCTGCTTACCCAATGCCCTTATGGCGAGTGCTTTGAAGGTGTCTTGCCAAGATTTGGCCTGTCTATGCAGTTGTCCGTCCAGCATCATGACTATGTATTGCCGTTGTTATCATCAAGGGGTAAGTCTCATTGTAGGTGCTTAATGATTTCCAGCACATTGTAGTCACTCTGGCGGGTGTAAGTGACCGAATCCATGTAGCTGCGGATGAGAAAAATGCCCATGCCACTTTCCCCAGGATGCTCAAAATCTGGTAACGGGACTGTTTCCAGATCAAAACCCTGTCCATGGTCAAACACTTTGATGTTTAATTCGTTTTCCTGGAGTTGGATCGTCACCCTAACGCAATTTTGGGGTTCGTTGTCACACCCATGTTTGATGGCATTGACGGTCGCTTCGGTCAATACGAGGTTCAATTGGTACGCCAAAGCTGCGCGGTCACCCGTAAAATTATCCAGTTCTTTGGCAATACGCTCACCAATGCTGCCGATCAAATCCAGATATTTGGTTTGTGTCGGGATAACAACGTCTACCTGTATAAATGATGGACACATAAGCAATCTTTAACCTTCATTACTAAATGCCTCATTCAAGTCAGCATAAATTTCAAACACTCGGTTGAGGCGAGTCAATTCAAACATTGATAGGACTTGTTTTTGGATATTGGTTAATGCAAACCGCCCAGATTTGGCAATAATATGCTTGTTGCCAGATAACAAGGCACCTAAACCCGAACTATCAATGAATCGAACATGCACCAACTGGACGATAATCTGTTGTTCCCCATGTTCAATCATCTGTAACAGATATTCTTTTAATTCGCCTGAATTGTGTGCATCGATTCTTTCATCAAGGATGGTCAGTACGTTGCAACCATTTATTTTTTCCAAATTCAGATTCATGCTTTTTCTATGTAAGTAAGCTAGGCAGATTCAAGTTTTTGATCCTATTCGCGTTGGACGGAAATTCAACTCAGAAGTGCAATTATAGTATGAAAATTTTGCAGGTTTTCTGCGTTAAGGCTGGTTAATCATCAAATTAGTCCAAGCAATGATTGGTAACGAACTAAATTAACAATGCCATTTGATTCAGATCCATCATTTTTTGTTAATTCCGGGCAAAAAAAACCCGCCGTTAGGCGGGTTTTTTGTTTGAGGTTGTCTAAGAGATCTTAGAGTAACTTCCTTTCTGGTAACTTAGTTACCCCAGACCAGCTCAACGCGGCGGTTTTGTGATTTGCCTTCTTCTGTGCTGTTGTCAGCAATCGGCATATCTTCACCGTAACCGTGTGCGGTCAGTCTATTGGTTACGCCCTTCATGCCGAGGTAATCAGCAACAGATTGCGAACGCTTTTGTGACAGGCGCATATTGTGTTTGTTGGTGCCTTCACTGCTGGTATGACCACGAACTTCAATGTCATTCTTTTGTGGATAAGCGATAAGGTTTTCTGCAACGCCGTCAAGTATGGACATCGCTCCTGGTGTCAATTGTGCAGAATCATACTCAAAATTAACGCCTTTCAGTTCGAGGGTTAATGGGCAACCTTCCGCATTCACCTTACTGCCAGCCATTGTGCCTGGGCAGGTGTCGATACAATCGTTCACGCCATCAGAATCTGAATCCAATGTTGAGCAATCGGCCGGAGCTGCTTCAACAGGCGCTTCAGCTTTTGGCTTAGGCCCCAAAGGAATCACAAAACCGACGTTAACAACCATGTCGTGATATTCATCTGTGCCGCCTACAGGTGTTAAATGGGCGTTCAGGTTGTTGTTGTAGCGGTAACGTACGTCACTGCGGAACAAGAGGTTATCACAAAACTCATAGGTGAAACCCGCTCCGGCCTCACCAAGGATGCCGACACCACTTCTACCATTTACGTAGCTGTTCATGCCACCTGCTGCGATAACAGTGTAAGGGGAGAGCTTGTCACGCCAGAAGTAGTATTGTAAATCTGCTGTGCCGCCGGCGAGATCCCATTGGCCATTTTTTTGAGGTGAACGGTTGGTTGAATCATCAAAGCCATTATAGAAACCTCTCAACTCGACGTTGAAATGTTTGTCAATGATCTTGCCGAAGCCTACGCCAGCACCGTAGCCAGCATTGTTTGCATGTCTGTCACCACCAGCATTTACATAGGAGCCGAAAGGAGCGACATACCAACGGTTATCAAGAAACTCTTCGGCTTGCGCCGCTGCGGTAAAGCCTATGCCTATTAATAGGGCAAAAGCCAGTAATTTTTTATTAATCATAATCTTATCCTGGTTTAGTGAGAAAAATAATTGGTTAGCTCTGTAACTAATTATATACCAAATACATTGTCTGCTTTAATCCCATTTAACATAGCCTGTATTAAGCTGATTTGAAGTATAAGCTTGATTCTGTCAAATACAACAACGCCAGCCATTTTCCAGTCGAAGGTAAAGCGTTCATTACAAACTGAAACCATGTAACAAATAGGGAGGTATTTGAAAAGACACTACACCTAACCCTTGTACTAATCATACAACATTTGTATTTATAATACAACATTGCTAATTAGGTATTCTTTAGCCGGAAATTAATCCAAGAGGCTGTAAGTGTAAAAAATACAACATTTCCAGGCTTCTTCATTAGCGTATATCGTAATAAAGCCTAAAAACACTGTGTGTTTAATTGCAATTGGGGGTCATATCTTATGAAAAAATATTTTTTGCAAATAATTTTGTCCGGTGTTTTGTTGCCGATTTAGCCCCAGTGCCTAACTCATAAAACCAACAAGTTGTACCCCAGAGGATTGAAAAATGTTATTGCGCTTGGATAAACGATATGGGAGTTTTGTGACGAAATTTTCCACTGTCATTGTAAAATTCAAAAGAGTAAGCAAATCCTTGCGACAGTCAGGGGATTTGCTTACAGTGCAAGTTTATTTCTAACAACTGTTATCTGTTGGTTAAAAACTCATACCTGACCTTTTCTGTTATGAAGGCTAAAAAATTGAGTGTAGGTGTAATTAACCAGTCTTAAATATTGAGAATTCGGTATCACTTTCAAAATGAAGGTCGCGTTGTTCACTGAGGGTACGCGGCCTTTTTATGATGTAGCTATTTGATTATTCAAATTTATTCGCCAGTCCAGTAACTCGCCCCATCTTTCTGTTGATAGTTGCAGCAAAAACACTTTCCTCCGCGACGATATTTATTTTTTTCTTAGCACGGGTGATTGCAGTGTAGAGCAATTCTTTGCTCAAAACAGGATTGATGGTTTCCGGTAACGCTATCAACACTTCATCAAATTCAGAGCCTTGGCTTTTGTGTATGGTCATCGCAAATACGGTTTCACACGTTGGCAGTCGCGCTGGCAGGTATTTTTTGACCGCACCATCAGGCCGCTGAAAAAACACCATCAGGTTGCCGTTTTGGTCTTTGTCGGGCAAACAGATACCCATATCACCATTGTAAAGATGTAAGGCGGGATTGTTTTGCAGCACCATAACCGGGCGGCCTGGATACCAGGATACTGCGCCGTATTTGAGGTGTTGTCCGAAAAGCGCTTTTTCAACGACGATATTGATGTCCAACGCGCCGCTTTCGCCGTGGCGGTTAGAACATAACACTTGAAAATGGCCAAAAGCACGATAAATATCGGCAAATTCAGCATTGGCTTCAACTAGGCTTACATACTCTTCTCGTTGGCTTAACATATAAGGTATGAGTTGCTTCCGTTCTAACGTGTTCGCTGTCTCACTAACCTCAGACAAGATGCCCCAGGCCATTTCATGGTGTTGCTGATTGACGGTATCAGCCAGTCTTTTTATGCCGTCATCAAAGCGGTACGATTGCCTTAATTCCACCGTGTTGTCCGGTAAAGCGGCGATCAAGTCAGCAAGCACCGCCCCGGATTCGACCGAAGCAAGTTGGTCTTTGTCACCCAGCAGGATTAACTTTGCTCCCGGTTTCAAGGCATCGACCAACTTGCTCATCAGGGCAAGATCAACCATTGATGCTTCATCGACAACCACAAGATCAAACACCAAAGGATTTTTGGCATCATGGCGGAAGTAAGGTGATGGCGGTTTTGCGCCCAACAAGCGATGCAAGGTGTTTGCCGTGTGCGGTATGTGTTCCTTTATGGAATCGGGGCAATTTAGCTCGACTAAGTTAAGTGCAATGGCTTCCTGCAAGCGCATTGCCGCTTTTCCGGTGGGTGCAGCCAAGGCGATCAGTAACGGTTCGTCCGCCAACTCTCGCAGCACAGCCAAGATTTTGCAGATAGTCGTGGTTTTACCCGTGCCGGGGCCTCCGGTTATGATGCAGAAATCGCGTTGGGCGGCGATTTCTGCATCAT
>JABFSV010000498.1 GCA_013140405.1 Methyloglobulus sp.
CTTTAATCCTAGTGTAAACAAAACCTTAAAAAAGTAACCTATCGCCTTTGAAAACTGTAGATTGGTTCAAAATTTTTCTACCTAAGGAACAGCTTTAGCCTTCAATCGTCAAATCTTGATGCGGAAAACGAAGATGCATTTTGCTTATTGCTATCAACCGGCCAAACAAGCTTCAGCAAGAATTCAACGATTCTGGAATTAAACGCTTAGTTAAACTATATTTCTAAAGGAATATGACGGGAGCAACTAGATATGCTTCTAATTTCCCGTTAATGAATGGGCATAAAAATATTTGTACTTGTCAATTTATTGACAGGGACACTTCGTGTTATGTTAGCCTCTAGTAAATTAATTTTTAACATTTAATAAAAGGGAAAATAAATGTATAAGGCAATCCCTGTCCACCGCTTGTAAATACAACCTTGGGCCTTCAAAGGAGATCGAAAACAATGGTCGGCCACTCTGCGTTGAACGTAGGGATAGGCTATCATCTATGCAGCAATGGCAATCTTTCTTGCCACTGTTATTCTTGAGACCTGGTTTTCAGCCGATGTCTTGACTGCATTAATATTTTTAATGGCGAGTGAAAAAATATGGCTTTGCCGTATATTTTGTTAGTTGACGATAATAAAGCAAGATCCCAACACCTTGAGATCATTCTCCAGTTTATGGAGTACCGGGTAAAGACCACTAATTCATCCGATTACGATGCGTCTACCTGTGAATTTGAGCAGTTGTTTGCTGTTTTCATCGCTCATGACCTCCATAACAGGGCTACCCTTATCAAGGATATTGTCGATACCTCTGACAAAATTCCAATCATCCTCCTGATTGATAAGGATGCTTCACTACAAGACTCGGCAGCGCTTGACAGCGACATATTTCAAGCACTGGAATGCCCTGTTACCTTTCCTGCCCTAAAAAGGATAACCGATAAAATAGCCGCTTCCGACGCGCAAGATTCCAGCCAAGAGCAAGGTCCGGTTATTCAAAGGCGGGCCTTCTCGGATCGTAGAAGCGGCTATGACCGCCGCCTCTCCGCACAAGATCGGTTAAAAGGCACTAGCCAAGCGATTGTCAATATCCGTAAAGCAATAGCCCAGGTTGCCAAATCCGATGCAACCGTACTCATTCTTGGTGAGTCAGGCACCGGTAAAGAAATCATTGCCAGGGCCGTACATGATGCATCCTTGCGGCGGCCAAAATTGTTTGTGCCCATTAATTGTGGCGCAATACCCGCCGAATTACTGGAAAGCGAATTGTTTGGCCATGAAAAAGGCGCTTTTACCGGGGCGTTAGGGGTACGGCAAGGGCGCTTTGAGATGGCTGAAGGCGGCACCCTTTTTCTTGACGAAATCGGCGACATGCCCATGCCTATGCAAGTAAAGCTATTGCGCGTATTGCAAGAACGCACGTTTGAACGCGTGGGCAGCAATAAAACCATGCACTGCGATGTCCGTGTTATTGCCGCAACACACAGGCACCTTAGCGAAGAGATAAAAGAGAACCGCTTTCGTGAAGACTTGTTTTATCGGTTAAATGTTTTCCCTATTGAAGTGTCTTCCTTAAGGGAGAGGGTTGAAGACATCCCTTTGTTAGTGGAAGATATCATTGCGTGCATGGAAACAGCAGGGCGGGGCACAGTGAAGTTCACTAGGGCTGCAATCGCTGCGTTAATGCAATATGAGTGGCCTGGCAATATCAGGGAGTTAGCCAACTTAATAGAAAGAATGGCCATTATTTATCCGGATGAACAGGTCGATGTTGGCAATTTACCCGATAAATTCCAACACTATACACCTCTGGACGAAATGGATGATTCCGCTCAAGGCGATCAAATCGATGCCGTTGCCCCCTTAGAAAAAACCGAGCTGAATGACAATACTGACAACCTGCCACCTGCCTTAGCCCAATTACCTTCAGACGGTATAGACCTAAAAGAATATTTGAATGTCCTCGAAGGCGACCTTATCCGCCAAGCCTTGCTGGAATGCAATGGCGTCGTGGCCCATGCCGCCAAACGCTTGAATATGCGCCGCACCACATTGGTCGAAAAATTACGGAAATACGATTTAGACCGCTAAATCTGGATGAGTTTCCTCGATTTAACGGCTTTAATCTAAAACGAACATGGCATAAGCAATGGCTGCAGCACTAATCACGCATCAATAGGCCAAGCCTATCCAGACATTGACTCATAATCGAACCAAAATAACGTCAATTTTTTGACTAAACCCGATGTATAAATACTATACCAGTCTGTTTGTTAGCGAATAAATCCTATAAAATCAACACTGTCCTTCCATATTAAAAATATGGCATTAATTATGCATAGACATATTCATTGACAGTAAAGATGTGTAAGGAAAACCAATGAGCGAAATCAATGTGAACCATGTTTTGAACCAGATGCGGGCAATGTCGCTGCAAGCGGCAGGCCGACCTGTGCAGGAAACAGGTGGCAGCACTGACTTTTCTTCATTGCTCCAGCAATCGATCGCATCCGTCAACAATACTCAACAAAAGGCCGATTCAATGGTTAACGCTTTTGAGAGTGGTTCATCCAATGTCAGTTTAGCGGAAGTCATGGTAGAAACACAAAAAGCGAACGTTTCATTCCAGGCCGCGCTTCAAGTCAGAAACAAATTGGTAGAAGCGTATAAAGATGTTATGAATATGCCAATGTAATTGGCACTAGGTATTGGGCAATCAGCAACTTAACCCGCTGTAATTAAGTATGAGCGAACAAAACGGTAAAGACATGGCAGAAACAACAGGCATACAACAAGCCTTAATGGCAAAGAGCGACGCCCATCCCATCGTAAAAGGCATGGCTGAACTCACTATTGCACGGCAAATTGGCATTATGCTAGGGCTGGCTTTGAGTGTTGCGATTGGCATTGCCATTGTCCTATGGTCACAAGAACCCTCCTATGCACGCTTGTATTCAGAAATTGGTGAAAAAGATGTCTCCGAAATCCTTGAAGTCCTTAATACCCAAGGCATCAAATATAAGGTAGAAAGCGGTTCAGGTGCGATCATGGTGCCGGCAGATGAAGTCGACAAGGTCAAGCTTAAATTGGCTGGCTTAGGCTTGCCTAGAAGCAACAGCGTTGGTTATGAATTATTAAGTAAAGACCAAGGCTTCGGGGCTAGTAAAAACATGGAAATGGTTCGTTTCCAAAGAGCCTTGGAAGGTGAAATCGCACAAACCATTATGTCTATACAGAGCGTAAAAAGTGCCCGGGTGTTGTTGGCGATCCCGCAACAATCGGTATTTGTGCGCGAGCGTAAAAAACCAAGCGCTTCTGTCATAGTCAATTTATATCAAGGGCGGTCATTAGATAAGGGCCAAATTGAATCGATCATTCATTTGGTCGCTTCCAGCGTCCCTCAACTTGAAGCCGAACAGGTGACGGTTGTTGACCAAAAAGGGCAGCTACTTAATAGCCAGGATTCCTCGTCCGTCAGTTCTTTGACAACCAAACAATTCGACTACAAGAAAAACATTGAAGAACACCTGATGGAGCGGATTGAAAATATTTTAGCCCCCTTGGTAGGCGATGGTATGCGCGTGCAAATTTCAGCTGACCTGGATTTTACAGAAACGGATAAAACCCAAGAATTATTCGACCCAAAATCATCCGTGCTGAGAAGCGAACAAACTTCAGAAGAACTCAACAAAACACCCGGCACACAAGGTGTTCCAGGTGCCTTATCAAACCAACCGGCTGCGGCAGGCACTGCCCCAGAAACACCGCCAGCAGCGGCAGCCCCTGGCTCAGCACCTAATTCAGCGGCAAGTTCCGCAACGGACACATCACCCAGTTCAAGCGCAAAAAATGCGACACGGAACTTTGAGGTGGACAAAACGATTACCCACACCCGTTCAGCAACAGGGCAATTACGCAGGTTGTCCGTCGCAGTGGTGGTTGATGACCAACGGATAGCCCAAGCCGATGGAAAAGTGACTAACCAACCTTATAAGCCAGAAGATATTAACCGCTTTAGCGACTTGGTTAAACAAGCTGTTGGCTTCGATAATGCACGTGGCGACCAAGTCACTGTCACTAATGTCGCATTCAAAGCGCCAGAAGTTCCAGAAGCCCTACCTGGCATCCCCTTGTGGGAGCAAGGCTGGTTCCTTAGTCTGATGAAGCAACTTGCTGCTGTATTAGCGGTATTATTTATATTGTTAGGCGTACTACGCCCAACTATGCGCAATCTTTCTGGATGGAGTGAGGCAAAAAAAGCGGCCGCTTTGGCAGAAGAACAAGCAACGGCAGTAGCTGCCGGCAATCTTGTCTACAATCAAGATGGCAAACCAATCGCTGCACTTAACGCACCAGGGCAGCCAGGACAAGCGGCATTGCCAAATCATTTGGATGACTTGTTGCTTATAGACGTACCTCATAGTTATGGTAGACGACTGGAATATTTGCAAAATATTGTTGATAAAGATCCGCAATTAGTCGCCCAAGTCCTTAAAAGATGGGTTCGGTAAAAACAGATGGCTAAAGAAACAAACCTAACAGAACGGGCCGCCTTATTATTGTTTGCGCTCGGCGAAGAAAGGGCTGCAGCTATACTAAGGCATATGGATTCCAAAGAGGTGCAAGCCATTGGCCATGCCATGGCCAGATTAAGCGACATTTCTCCAGAAATGATCGATGATGTGTTGGAAGAAATTATCCCCGCCGTCAAACATCAGACGGCAATGGGCATTGAGTCCGATGGCTATATTCGCAGCGTGCTGGTTCAAGCGTTAGGCGAGGAAAAGGCCAGCGGTATCATTGAGCGCATCTTTATGAGCGCTGAAGGCAAGGGCATTGACCAATTGAAATATATGGATGCCAAATCGGTTTCTGATATTGTGCGCCTGGAACACCCTCAAATCGGTGCTATTATTTTGTCATTATTAGGCACTGACAAAGCGGCTGAAGTATTGGCGAGATTACCTGAAAACAATCGTTCTGACTTGTTGCTGAGAATTGCCACGATGCAAGGCGTACAACCGGGCGCCCTACGCGAACTTGATGGCATCATGGAAAAACAGTTAAGCGGTAGTGTCGCTGTTAAAGCCACCGAAATTGGCGGGGTTGAAGCCGCAGCAAGCATATTAAACTTCATGGACAGCAGCGCCAGTAATTTTGTATTGACGAAAATATCTGAAAACAATGCCGACCTGGCATCCAAAATACAAGATAAAATGTTCGTTTTTGAAGACCTTACTGGCTTGAGCGCACCCGACATGCAAACAGTTCTTCGCGAAGTCCAAACTGACCAGTTGTTATTGGCGCTGCGTGGTGCAAGTAACGAGCTTAAAGAGAAAATATACGGCAATATGTCTAAGCGGGCAGCAGAAATACTACGGGATGACCTGGAAGCTTCGCCACCAGCCAAATTGAGTGATGTAGAAGGCGCCCAGAAAGAGATATTGAATGCGGTCAAACAATTATTGGATTCTGGCTCAATCCAATTAGCCAACGAAGGTGGCGATGAATTCATCTAAAAACTCCGACTTTTCACCCTCAGAGCTGGAATCCTTAAGCGTATGGCGCTTGCCGGATGTTCCGGCAAAAAATCAACCCGGTGGTATTGGGGTGGAAGTCCCAAAGCCCAAGCCGCCTTCCATGCCACATCTAACCGTAACCGAAATCGAGGACATGCAAAAGCAAGCCTTCGATGAAGCTTTTGCCCAAGGCAAATCAGAAGGTTTCCAACAAGGATTTGACCAAGGCTTTGAGGAAGGCTCCAAAAAAGGTTATGAAGAAAATGTTGGGGTGTTAAATAATAAAGCAGCAGAATTTACCCAGCTTATGGAAGCTTTGAGCGAGCCCTTTAAAACCCTTGATGAGGAAGTTGAACAAGAACTGGTAAAACTGGCCATCGGCATAGCTTCACAGATAATTCGCCGTGAAATCAAACTTGATCCTGGACAAGTCATTGCCGCCGTCAGGGAATCGGTCAACGTGTTGCCATTGTCATCACAAAAAATTGTGCTTTATTTGCACCCGGACGATGCCGAGCTCGTCCGCTCCACCCTATCCCTTGATGAGATGACCCCAGCATGGGGCGTGGTTGAAGACCCACTCATTACCCGTGGTGGATGCAAGGTCGATACCGATGTGTCGCATGTCAATGCCACAGTAGAAAACAGGTTGGCCGCCGTTGTCGCGACGATATTCGGCGGTGAGCGCGAACAGGACATAAATTTGTGATCCCAAACGCAAACCGGTCACAAGCTTGGTTAGATCAATTAAAACCCTATTCAAAAAGACTGACAGAAACGCCTGAACTGATTGTAGAAGGCAAACTATCACGGATGGTGGGATTTACACTTGAAGCAGTCGGCTGC
>JABFSV010000066.1 GCA_013140405.1 Methyloglobulus sp.
ATTAATCCACAACCTCATCCAGATACTTCTCCGCATCCAACGCCGCCATACAGCCCGCACCTGCCGAGGTTATGGCTTGGCGATAGACCGAATCCATCACGTCACCTGCCGCAAACACCCCAGGAACACTAGTGCTGGTGAAGTTGCCGGTGATGCCGCTCTTAACCTTGATGTAGCCATGCGCCATATCTAACTGGCCGTCAAAAATGCCCGTGTTGGGGCTGTGGCCAATCGCTATGAACACGCCGTGGACAGCCACGTCCTTGGTTGAACCGTCTACCGTATTTTTGATCCTGATGCCGGTAACGCCCATGTCGTCACCCAACACCTCATCCAGGGCATGGTCCCATTCAATCGCCACATTGCCCGTCCTGGCTTTCTCCAGCAACTTGTCGGACAGTATTTTCTCGGAACGGAACTTGTCGCGGCGATGGATGACGGTCACTTTTGAGGCAATGTTCGCCAGGTACAGCGCCTCTTCAACCGCCGTATTGCCGCCGCCAATCACCGCCACTTCCTTGTTGCGGTAGAAAAAGCCGTCACACGTGGCACACGCCGAAACGCCTTTGCCTTTAAACGCCTCTTCAGAATCCAAGCCCAGATACCGCGCCGATGCCCCAGTGGAAATAATCAGCGCATCACACGTATATGAACCCGCATCCCCAGTCAGCTTAAAAGGCTTAGACGACAAATCGGCGGTATGGATGTGGTCAAAAATGATCTCAGTGTCAAAACGTTCCGCATGCCGGCGCATCCTGTCCATCAACTCAGGGCCTTGCAAGCCTTCGACATCGCCCGGCCAATTGTCCACGTCGGTCGTCGTCGTCAATTGCCCGCCTTGCGACAAGCCAGTGATCATCACGGGTTTCAGGTTGGCCCTCGCCGAATACACGGCAGCGGTGTAACCGGCAGGCCCCGATCCCAGGATCAAGAGGCGGCAGTGTTTGGGGGTGCTCATGGGTGTGTCTCCATCTATATAGTTTTAAGTGTTACCCAGATTATGGGGACGAAATATTTTTTCGTAAAGTGTAAAGCCATATTAGTGACTAATTGTATTGCCAACCAGAAAGTATCAAGGGGTAATTTTTAGAGCCTCGAGCTTAAGCCGTTTCCGGCGTTAACTTTTTTAATAATTCCCCGATAAACTCAAGTTTTTGTTCTGTATCTGTAAACGGCTTGATAAACCTTAACTTATCTGCGCCATCAAACTTGTAGCATTGCGCCTCAGTTTGAATCAGCTTAATCAACTGTTCGGTATTGAGGGTAGGGTTTGCCGTAAAGACGATACGTCCACCGCCGGCATTTGCATCTATTTTCTTTACGCCCAATTTTTCTGCCTGTTGTTTTAATTCCGTAACGCTAAACAACGTTTTTACCGGATCAGGTAACAGACCGAAACGATCAATCATCTCAATCTGTAATTCGCGTAAGTCCTCGGTCGATTCAGTGTTGGCGATACGTTTGTACAGTACCAGACGGGCATGTATATCAGGGAGGTAATCGGCTGGAATGAGTGCCGCTGTTTGCAGATCGACTTCCGGGCCTTTATCCATCGGGGCTTCCAGATCGGCTGCTTTGCCTGATTTCAGCGCATTTACCGCGCGTTCCAATAGCTCTGTGTACAAGGTGAAGCCGATTTCCTGAATTTGCCCACTTTGTTCATCGCCCAATAACTCACCTGCACCCCGAATTTCCATATCGTGTGATGAAAGCATGAAGCCCGCACCTAAATCACCTGATTTTTCGACTGCTTCCAAACGCTTTACTGCATCGCTGCTCATTAAGGCTTTAGGCGGCACGACAAAGTAGGCATAAGCCCGATGATGGGAGCGCCCCACCCTACCTCGCAATTGGTGCAATTGCGCTAAACCTAGCTTATCGGCACGGTTGATAATGATGGTGTTGGCACTGGGAACGTCAATACCGCTTTCAATAATGGTCGAGCACAACAACAAGTTAAAACGTTGATGATAAAAGTCCATCATTATGCGCTCCAGATCACGCTCTGCCATTTGCCCGTGGGCAATCGCTATCCGAGCTTCTGGTACAAGATTCTCAAGGTCACTGGCCATTTTCGCCATGGATTTGACATCGTTATGCAAGAAAAATAGCTGACCGCCACGTTTAATTTCCCGCTGACAGGCTTCTTTGATTTGCGCGTCCACCCATTCGCTGATGAAGGTTTTGATGGCGTGGCGGTTAGGCGGTGGCGTGGCGATAATCGAAATATCACGCAGACCCGATAAGGCCATGTTGAGCGTCCGTGGAATTGGCGTTGCCGTCAAAGTCAGCATATCAATCGAGTGCCGCAACTTTTTGAAGTGTTCCTTCTGGGTGACACCGAACCGATGCTCTTCGTCGATAATAACCAATCCCAGAGCCTTATAACGAAGGTCTTTAGACAGCAGCTTATGGGTACCGATCACAATATCAACCTTGCCTTGCTCCAGAGCCTCCGAAATTTCTTTCTGTTGCTTGGGCGAAACAAACCGGGACATCACCTCAATACGTACAGGACTATCGGCAAAGCGGTCACGAAAATTCTGATAATGTTGTTGTGCCAATAAGGTCGTCGGCACTAATACCGCGACTTGCTTTCCGCTTTGCACCGCAATGAAAGCAGCCCGCATGGCAACTTCGGTTTTACCAAAACCGACATCGCCACATACAACCCTGTCCATCGGTTGTGGGCTTGCCATGTCTTCCAATATAGCTTCAATGGCGGTTTGCTGATCCGGTGTTTCCTCAAACGGAAAAGCATCGGCAAAAGCCAGATAATCGGTGTCTTGAACTGAAAACGCATGGCCTTTTTGTACCGCACGCTTCGCCTGAATCTCCAGCAATTCGGCTGCCACATCCCGGATTCGCGCAATGGCTTTTTTCTTGGCTTTACTCCATTGATCGCCGCCTAATTTGTGCAACGGCGCGTTTTCTGGACTTACACCTGTATAACGACCTATCACATGCAATGAAGAAACTGGGACGTAAAGTTTATCGCCGTTAGCATATTCCAATGCCAAAAATTCTGCATCTATGCCACCAATTTTCAGGGTGTGCAGCCCTAAGTAGCGACCTACGCCATGTTCTTGATGTACAACGGGCGAGCCTATAGTCAATTCATTTAGATTGTTGACGATATTTTCCAGCTCGTGTGCCGCTGACCGCCGTCGCCTGCGCCGTTGTTGGATTTTCTCTCCTGACAACAGGCTTTCCGTGATGATGGCAAGCGCTGGATTTTCCAGCCATATACCGTGATCCATTGGCGCTACGGTAATAGCGTACGGGATGTCGGATGTTATAAAAGCCTGCCAGCTTTCTATCTGCTTTACGATAATTTTGTATTGCCTTAACCTGTCAATTAAGGCTTCCCTACGACCCGCAGACTCGGCTACGAAAAGGATTTTGCCAGTAAATCCTTTAATGAACTGATGTAACCGCTGGGCTGGCTCGGTTAATTTCGCATCAATCGTTATGTCAGGTAAGGTCTTGCAGTTAAATACGCCAGTATCTTTCGTCGCTTTATTGTCAAGTGTAATTCGGGCGAAGTTTGACGCACTTTCCGCGAGATTTTCCGCCGATAAAAATAATAACTTTGGTGCAAGCAATGGCCTGTCAACATCATATTTCCGTTGCTGAAAACGATCTTCAGCTTCGGCAAAAAAAGCCTTTGAAGTAGCATCGAAAGTCTCTGTTGTTACCAGCACTGCCGATGTGGGGAGATAGTCGAATAAGGTTGCGGTCTGATCTACAAACAGCGGCAAATAGTATTCAATACCGCTGGGTGTAATGCCTTTGCTGATATCGACATACAACACATTTTTTAGCGAGGTTTCGGGGAAATGCTCCCTGAACGCTTGCCGGAAATGCTTGATAGATTCATCCGTAAACGGAAATTCACGGGCTGGAAATAATTGAATCTCGTTACAAAGCCCTAATGAGCGTTGGGTTTCAGGATCAAACGTACGGATGGATTCAATGTCTTCATCGAATAACTCAATACGGAACGGCACTTTACTGCCCATTGGAAACAGGTCGACAATCGACCCCCTGACCGCAAATTCACCATGTTGATAAACTTGCGAAACACACTGATAACCCACACTTTCCAGCTTGAGTCGGTTCAGCTCCAAGTTGAAATTATCGCCGACCTTAATCGCAAAACTATTGGCTAAGACGTGTTCCCTGGGCGCTAAACGATGCATCAAGGTTGTCACTGGCACCACCAACGCGCCACGCTTTACCTGTGGCAGCAAAGCCAGGGTTTTCAAACGTTCTGAAATAATCTCAGACAAGGGGGAAAACACGTCATAAGGTAGGGTTTCCCAATCAGGAAAATGCAATATGGGGTGTTCATCTTGCAAAAAAAACGCCAGCTCATGCTCTAAACGCAGCGCCGTCTGGTTATCAGGCGTAACCACCACAAACAGGCGGTCTTCATTTTGGATGGCAGTAGCCAAAGCTAAGGAATCACCGCAGCCTGTTAAGCCTGACCAAGTGGATGTGTGGTTTTTGGTTTGTGGTATTTCGGGAGAAACGATTGTTGTGCTAGCCATTAGTAGCTATAGATAATTAATTGATAGGGTTTAATAAAAATGTTACTTCGGCATTGAGCTTAAAAAATCGGTACCTTGATTTACTTCCTCCCGATATTCTACCCACTGTTCTTTTGTTAAACACCATGTTAAAAATTTAATAAGGCATTCAACTTGAATTTAATTCTGATAATCGTTCTTTGATTTCAGATTGATATTTTCCATCTAGGCTTAAGGTATAGATCAAAAATTCTGGTTCAATGTTTTCAAATGCTGTATTTTCTAGCGGGGAGTCGCTATTTTTGCGAAAGCTTGTTTTGAGGACTTCCTGTCCAAACAAGCGGCAAAAACTTAACGCGACCGCCAATGCCTACGGCTGCCCCAGCTGTCCTGCTACCCTCGTCCATACCCAACAAGGGGTATGCAACATCGGTGGGCAATGACTCGACGCGATGTCGTAAAGCTGTGCATTTTCACGCCGCAAACAGCGCTCCGTGAAAACACACAGCACTATCGCTTCTGGGGACTAAAAATCTTCACTCCGCTAACGCTACGCTTCCAGGATTTTCAGCGAGAGAGAAAGTGTAGGACAATGTTTAGATATTAAGCCAGAATCCATCACCAGCCTTTCGCTGAAAGGCAGATCTTTTCTTGATGAATAAGCCAAATTGCCTAGTACGGGATTATCGACGCTTTAATAAGACTCCATTTTTTTTCGTAACTATTTGAAATAAATTGTCTTTATGATTAAGCTTGGGGCAAATATCTTCGGTATGTGCATTAGTTTTCTATCTCTTTTAATAACATTCCTTGGTATCCATAGGACATAAAAACTATCTGACAATGAAAATAGAACACTACTCCGCACCACAACATCGCTTAAACTTTTTGCCGCTCCCACAAGAGCAAGGCGCATTCTTGCCCTGATTAGATTGATGGATGATTTTGCCAACCTTCTTCACTACACCATCCACATAAAACCAGCGTCCATTGCTTTTAGTAAAACGGCTGATTTCATGCAACATGTATTCTTCGCCACTGTTCAGGTAGAACGCCTTAAATTCCACTATACCCTTGTTATCTTTTGTGCCACCTTTTTTTGTGCTGATGATTTCCAGCCGCTGCCAATCAAGATTTTCGTTGGAAAAATCCATCTTTTCTGGGTGGACAGAAGCATCCCAAGTCGCCAGGATGTAGTCGGTTTTGTCCAAGGCATAAGCTGTAAAACGAGAACGCATAAGGGTTTCGGCAGTAGTTGGTGATTTATCGCCGGAATGAAACATTCCGCAGCATTGATCATATTCAATGCCCGAACCGCAAAGACAGAAGTTTTCCTGCATAAATTAATGTGTTTTTATAAGCCTAAGGGATTATTAGGATCAACGCCTTCCATAAACGGCAATCGTCGGTCTTGGTTAGTGAGCTGGTAGATTTTACCCAACCAGTTATTGAATAGGGATTTGGCAGTATCACGCCAAGTGTTGTCAATATGTTCCAAAACCAGGTGTTCAGGGAATTCTTCAAGTTTGGCGTTGGTTTGTTTGGCACTTTTAACGTGTTGTTCATAAGCTATAAAGACTTGTTGAACGGTGGCATTAAAATAATTTTCAGGAAATGGCGGATAAGCATCCAGTTCGCCGCGATAAAACCTCAGCACTTCCCGCTTGTATTCTTTTAGTAGGCTGATGTCATCGTATTCTGGATGGCCTTGGAAGAATACAGTACGGAAACCATCTTGGCTGACAGCCAGATGTACGCCAGCTTCTTTGCTTGCAACCAACACTTTTAGGTCGTGTTTTTCCATATCTCTTTGACATATTT